>JBEIJG010000437.1:0-2984 GCA_040380385.1 Phycisphaeraceae bacterium
CCTTCCGCAACCTCTCCGGCCGCGGCACGATTTCTGAATCGAACGTCCAAGAGGCGCTCACCGAAATCGAAACCGCGCTCCTCGAGGCGGATGTCGAGCTTGGCATCGCGAAACAGTTTTGCGCCGATGTGATGTCGAAGGCGAAAGGCCGCGAAGTCACGAAAAGCGTCAAGCCAGGACAAGAACTCGTCGGCATCGTGCACGATGAACTTGTGGCGCTCATGGCTCCGACGGGCGAGCAAGAAGGATCGAAACTCTTCCTCGTCGATCCCGCGCCAACCATCATCATGATGTGCGGATTGCAGGGCTCCGGGAAGACGACCACCTGCGGCAAACTCGCGGCGTACCTCAAAAAGGCTGGACGTTCATGCCTCGTCGCTGCTGCAGATTTGCAACGCCCCGCTGCTGTTGAGCAGCTTCAACAAGTGGTCGAAGGCGTCGCCGCACATGCGAAGGGCAGTTCGAAGATCGAGTTCTATGGCGAACCCGACAAGTGCGCCGAATACGGCAAGGCCGTGAATGCTGCGATTGGCGTCTGTCGCCGCGCGGTGGAGAAGGCGCGCGCGGAACGCTTCGATGTCGTGATTCTCGACACCGCAGGCCGATTGCACGTCAACGACGAACTCATGAAGGAGCTCGAGGGTGTGCGCATGGCCGTGCAGCCTCACCAGATTCTGCTCGTCGTCGATGCGATGACTGGGCAAGACGCGGTGCGCAGCGCAAAGGCTTTCCACGATCGACTCGCGATCGACGGCGTCATCCTCACGAAACTCGACAGCGACACGCGCGGCGGCGCCGCACTCACCGTGCGCAAGGTGACGGGCGCACCGATCAAGTTCCTTGGAACCGGCGAGAAGTTCGACGCACTCGATGAGTTCAGCCCGAAGCGCATGGCGGGCCGCATCCTCGGCATGGGCGATGTGGTCGCACTCGTCGAGAAGGCACGCGAAGAGGTCAGCGACGAAGAAGCCGAGAAAATGGCTGCGAAACTCGCGAAAGGCCAACTCACCATGGACGACTTCCTCGCGCAAATGAAGTCGCTGCGCCGCATGGGACCGATGAAGCAACTGCTTGGTCTGTTGCCGGGAGTTGGAAGCGCGCTCAAGGACATCAACATCGACGACAAGCAATTCGATCGACTCGAAGGCATGGTCCACTCGATGACGGCCGAAGAGCGCAAGAACCTCAAGCTCTTCAACAAAGGCCGCGCGCGACGCATCGCAACGGGTTCCGGCACAACGCCCAACGAAGTGAATCGCTTGGTGACGCAGTTTGAGACCGTACAGAAAATGACTGCGAGCCTCGCATCGGGTGGCATGGGTGATCGCATCAAGGCTGCGAAAGAGATGGCCAAGTCGGGCGGGATGCCCGGAATGGCTGGCATGCCAGGCATGGGCGGATTCCCGGGCTTTTCGCTCAAGGGTTCCAGCGCGACGCAGTCGATCAAGTCGAAGTTCAAGCAGCGAAAGAAGTAAGCGTCGCGTGATGAGCGTCTTTTGGTGAGCATCTTGTGCTGAGCATCGCGTGGTGAGCATCGCGTCACGATCATCTCGTGATGCCCTAGCGATAACCGAGCGACCACGCAGCGTCGACGCCGTGACCGCCCCGCGACTGAACCTCGCTACTGAAACTAGCCACTGAAGCCCGCGACTGAATCTATGCGCACTTCGGAACTCGAGTATGACTTCGATCCGTCGCTCGTCGCGACCGAACCCGCGCACCCACGCGATGCGGCGCGACTGATGGTCGTCGAGCGCGCGACGCGTACAGTCAACCATGCCCTCGTACGCGATTTGCCGCGTTTTCTTCGATCAGGTGATGCGCTCGTCGTGAATCGCACCAGTGTGCTTCGCGCGCGGGTTCTCGTGCGCGACGCTGCGAGCGGACGTGCGACCGAAGGGCTGCTGCTCGAACCTTGCGCGGAGCGCGACTGCTGGCGCATTCTCCTGCGACAAGCGAAGCGTTTCGCGCCGCGGACACTCTTGCGACTGATGGATCACGCGGGTTCTGAATCAGACGACGCGCTCGAACTCGTCGCTCGTGATGGCGAAGCGTGGATTGCACGACTTCGACCGGGCGCGCGTGGCGGCGATGTCGCCACGATGCTTGAGCGTTCTGGCCACACGCCGCTGCCTCCATACATTCTCAAAGCGCGTCGCGACGCCGGCATCGAAGTCGATGATGACGAAGATCGCGCGGAATATGAAACGGTCTACGCCGATCACACCGCGCGCGGCAGCGTTGCGGCACCGACGGCTGGACTGCACTTCACTTCAGAACTCTTGCAGCAGATAAGTGCGCAAGGCATCCCAACGCACGAAGTCATCCTGCACGTCGGTGCGGGGACGTTCAAGCCAGTGGACGTCGAAGACCTGCACGATCATCCGATGCACACCGAGAGTTTCCACGTGCCCGCATCAACACTCGCAACGCTCGAGGCAACGCGCCTTGCGCGTTCGAATGGACAGGCGCGACTCATCGCGGTTGGCACGACGACGGTCCGCGCGCTTGAGAGTTTGCCTGAGCCGCTGCCGAGTTCAGCTCATGATGACGCGCGTCACGCGACGGGATTCGGCGGGCTGACCAACATCCTGATTTCGCCGGGCTATCAGTTTCGCCACGTTGACGCGCTGCTCACAAACTTCCACCTTCCACGCTCGACGCTGCTCGCATTGGTGGGCGCATTCATGGGAACGCAAGCGGGTGCGAGTGCGAATACAGGGCCGAATACAGGGCCGAATACAGGGCCGAATACAGGGCCGAATACAGGGCCGAATACAGGGCCGAATACAGGGCCGAATACAGGCGCGTCAACGCATGCGAGCATGCAGTTCTTGCGCGAGGTTTACGCCGTCGCAGTACGCGAGCGCTACCGCTTCTACAGCTACGGCGACGCGATGCTCATTCTCTGATGTTGCTCGCGTGATATACACGTGCGATGCGCGTCGTGTCCTAGCCGCACAAACACACCAAGCATCTCTCAC
>JBEIJG010000438.1:0-2972 GCA_040380385.1 Phycisphaeraceae bacterium
GAACGCGAACGCGGCATCACGATTCTCGCGAAGAACTGCGCCGTGACTTACACGATCCGTGAAGGCAAGCGCCGCGGCGAGGTGTACCGCGTCAACATTCTCGACACGCCCGGCCACGCCGACTTCGGCGGCGAAGTTGAACGCGTGCTTCGCATGGCAGACGGCTGCTTGCTTCTCGTTGACGCGCTCGAAGGGCCGATGCCGCAAACGCGCTTCGTGCTTTCGAAGGCGCTTGAGCTCGGCTTGAAGCCGATTGTTGTCATCAACAAGTGCGATCGCCCTGAGGCGCGTATTCAAGGTGTCGTCAACGAAGTGTTTGATCTTCTCGTCGATCTCGGCGCAGACGATCACGCGCTCGATTTCCCGATCATCTACGCGTCTGGCCGCGACGGCTGGGCCTCGCGCGCGATCGATGTCCGAGACAAGGGTGTCGACGAACTCTTCCAAGAAATCGTCGAGCGCGTGCCCGCGCCAACCGCTGATGAAAACGGCCCGCTGCAAATGCTCGTCACGAGCCTCGAGTGGAGCGATTACGTCGGTCGTATTGCGCGCGGTCGCGTCTTCCGCGGCAAGATCAAGGGCGGCACGCAGGTCGCCATCTGCTGCGCCGACGGTTCGACCCGCAAAGCACGCATATTCAAGGTGAATCGTTTCGAAGGCCTTGGCAAGCGTGAGGCTGATGAAATCCTCGCGGGCGATCTCTGCGCCGTCGAAGGACTCGGCAAGATCGATCTTGGCGACACGATTTGTGATCCCGATCACATCGATCCGATGCCGCGCGTCAAGGTCGATGAACCAACGCTGCACATGGTGTTCCGTATCAATGACGGCCCATTCGGCGGCAAGGAAGGCAAGTTTGTCACGAGTCGCCAGATTGCCGAGCGACTCGAGCGCGAACTCGAAACGAATGTCGCGCTCCGCGTGTCGCCTGGCGATACCGCCGACGAGTTCCATGTTTCTGGCCGCGGCCTTCTCCACCTCGGCGTGCTCCTTGAGAACATGCGCCGCGAGGGTTTCGAACTCACCGTCGGCAAGCCTGAAGTCATCGAGCGTGAAATCGACGGCGTGAAGTGCGAACCGTACGAGCGCTTGTCGCTCGACGTTGGCGCGACGGGCCTTGGCCCGAGTTTGGAATTGCTCGGCTCGCGCGGCGCTGAAATCCTCAAGATGGAAGAGCGTGCGGGCCGTATGCACGTCGAAGCGGAAATCCCAGCGCGCGGGCTCATCGGCTTGCGGACGCGCATTCTCAATGCGTCCGGCGGCGAAGCGATCATGCACCACACCTTCTCGTGCTACAAGCCCGGCCGCGGTTCGCCGGCGTTGCGCAAGAACGGCGTGATGATGGCGCTCGAAGGTGGCCGCGTGACGGCGTACGCGATCGAAGGTCTTTCCGATCGCGGTGTCATGTGCGTCAAGCCCGGCGATCAGGTCTACACGGGCCAGATCGTCGGCGAGCACAATCGCGACAACGACCTCGTCATCAATATCACCCGCATGAAGCCGCTCACGAACTTCCGTGAAACGAGCAAGGATCAGACCGTCGTGCTCCGTGGCGCGCGCGATTACTCGCTCGAAGCAGCACTCGAGTACATCGAGTCGGACGAGCTCGTGGAGGTCACTCCACAGTCGATTCGCATGCGGAAGAAGATCCTCGACGAGAGCGCGCGCAAGCGTGCAGAGCGCTCCGAGCGCGATCGCTTGGCCGCGGCGGAAGCCTAAGCCATTCGCCACTCGCCGACTTCAGCAGTGGTGCGCCTTGCGCGCACTTCCCGTACGTCCGAAAACGCGCTAGATTTCCCGTGGTAGAAGCATGGTCGAAGCGAGCCCGCTCGAGCCATGCAGGGATGCAACTATGGCGACGTTTGTTCAGAAGTTCGGTGGCACGTCCGTTGGAGATCCGACGCGGATCGCTCGCTGCGCGGCGCGTGTCAAAGCGCGACGCGATGAAGGTCACCAAGTCGTTGTCGTCGTGAGCGCGATGGGTCACACCACCGACGAGTTGATCGAACTCGCGGAGCGTGTCACGGACAAGCCATCGCGACGCGAACTCGACATGTTGATGGCGACAGGCGAGCAGGTCTCAGTTGCGCTCGTTGCGATGGCGCTCGAAAGACTTGGCGTCCCCGCAACGAGTCTCACCGGCGGGCAAGCAGGCATCACGACTGACGGCGCCTACGGCCGCGCACGCGTCACGCGCGTGGCGCGCGAACGACTTGATCGCGAGATTGCACTCGGTCGCGTACCCGTTGTTTGCGGATTCCAAGGGCTTTCAAGCGATGGAGAGTTGACGACGCTCGGTCGAGGCGGCTCCGATACAACCGCGGTTGCGCTTGCAGCTGCATTGCACGTTGCAGAGCACGGCGGCGCGTGTGAGATTTTCACCGATGTCGACGGCGTCTACACCGCCGATCCGCGGCTCGTTCCGAAGGCCACGAAACTCGCTCGGATCAGTTACGAAGAAATGCTTGAACTCGCGCTTCTCGGTGCGCAAGTGATGCATCCGCGTGCGGTTCTTTTCGGCGAGCGCTACGGCGTTCCCATTCATGTGCGACACAGCCAGCGTCCTGATGAAGGCACGCTGATTTGCAGGGAGACTCCCGACATGGAAGACGTCATGGTTGTCGGTGCTGCACTCAAGCCCGACCTCGGCCGCGTGAGCCTTCGCCGTATTCCGAACAACCCTGGCATGCAAGGCATGTTGTTCGAAGCGGTCGCGAAGGCAGGCATCCTTGTCGACGACATCGTGCAGACGGAATTCGGCGAGATGGCGTCGATCTCGTTCACCGTCGATCACAGCGAGCTTGCGGATGTGAAGATCGCCGCGTCGCAAGTACTCGATCGCGTTGGAACGGGTGAACTTGCGATCGAGATCGGCCTCTCGAAGGTGTCGGTTGTCGGCACCGGGATGAAGAGCCACGTTGGCGTCGCGAGTCGCATGTTTAAGGCACTCGGTGAAGCGGGGATTCCGATCC
>JBEIJG010000439.1:0-2950 GCA_040380385.1 Phycisphaeraceae bacterium
GTAACACCGCGGTCGTCAGGGCTACTGAATCAGGGCTACTGAATCAGGGCTACTGAATCAGGGCTACCGAACCCGACTTGTTTCATCGATGTGCGTGCTCTGAACGCGCAAGAGTCGCCGCTCAATCCTGAGCACTGCGGGTTCGCTCGTTGAGTTTCGTTGTTCAGCCTGGCGTTTTCTCGCCTGCTTGTTGCTCGCGTTGCTTCTTTTCTTGATGAAGCAAGTACTCGATCGCGTTCTGAACTTGACCGTTCTGGACGTCCGCGCCGCGCACGCGACCTTCGCGATCGATGATCACATAGTCAGGATAGCCATCGACTTTGAAGGCAGCGTTCGCTTCGCCCTTCGCATCGAGGACGCACGGGTACTCGATCTTCTTCGAACGAATGGTCTCCACCATTTTCTCACCGCCATCCTTGTGGCAAACACCGATGAGCACCACGCCGTCATCGGCGTACTTTTTCGCGATCTCGTTGTTCTTCGGAATCGACTGGATGCATGGACCGCACCACGTCGCCCAGAAATCGAGCACGACGATTTTGCCCTTGAATTCGCCGAGGGAACGGAATTCTGCGAGCGAACGGCCCTCGCCGAGCGATTCGGTGTTGGTCCATTGCGTCATCGCGCCGAGTGCCGGAGACTCGGGGCAGAGATCGAAACTCGCCAAACGCGCGCGCTTGCGCGCGTCACCCTCGAGGTAGATCGCAGGAATCTGCTCAGGCCGTTCGTTCTTCGTGGCCGTGGATGGAGCGTTGCCTGCAGCGTTGCCTCCGGCAGCCTGACCCCACGACGAATTCTCTTTGGGAGTCACAGCAGGGGTTTCTTTTGACTTGGAGGGAGGCGCTTGCTTCGTCTTCGCTTCCGGCGCGTCTTCTGCGAGCAACTTTTCGGCGACCGCGCGCACATGCTGAGGTTGCAAACCAATCGCGCGCAGGATGCCCTTGCGATCGATCACGCCGTACGTTGGCCAAAATCCAACCTTCCACTCCGCCGCGCTCCGACCTCCATCATCGATCGCGAGCGGATAGTTCAGCGAAGCGCCTTTCGCGATGTCGTTCATCTTGTCGCTACCGCGCGCAGCATCGTGGATCCCGAGGACGACGAGGCCCTTCGGACCGAGTTCCTTCATCATCTCGACGTTCTTCGGAAGCGCCGCGCGGCAGGGGCCGCACCACGTTGCCCAGAAGTCAACGACGACGACCTTGCCTTTGAGCGCGTCGATATCGCCACCCTCCGCATTGAGCTCTTTCAGAGTCGCGGCGAGCTCGGGTGTCTCTTCGCCAACGATGGTCCATCCGCTCTCGCCGCCCTTCACCTTCAACTCGGGCGCGGGCTTTCCCGTCATGGCGCGATGCGCGGCGCCCGCTTTCCCCATGCGCCAGAACCACTCCTCAGGAAACTCATCCGCCGAAGCGGCCATCGAGGGATCGACGGCGACCGTTGCTGCGAGCGAGGTCGTGCATGGAACAGCAACGGCAGCACCGAACAACGCGAAAACGAGCGAGGTGGCAAGCGAGGTGAGTGAAGTGGGCGGCATGAGAGCAGCGTAACGCCGCGCGACCACACTTCGCGAAAGTTGGCATTTCTTCCGCGCGAAAATCGTGTTCTCAGAATTTCTTCAAAATGCCTCGCTCGTGCCGAGCGCGATCAGCCGCGCGGACGCGACGCCATCACCGTTTCAAGACACATTGAACCAGGCACATTGAACCAGGCACATGGAACAAGGCACATGGAACGAGACACATGGAACGAGACACATGGAGCGAGACACATGGAACGAGACAACGCGTCGCCGACTCCGCCATCAGCGCGGACCTGCGAGCGTCTTGCGCTCGGTCGCGTCCTTGTTGAAGAGGACGACGTTGCCGCCGCCCTTGTCGTCAACACCCAAGAGCGCGAGGTCCTTCCCTTCGGCAGAACGAAGGAGCACAACGCCGCCACTTGCATCGTCGGCGTTTCCGGCGACAACCGACGGCGCACCCGCCGCGCTGAAGATGTTCATCAAGCCGCCATTCGCAGCAGCAACGAACGCGAGTGCGCGCTTCCCGCCACGGACGAGGCTGATGCTGGCGCCATCTTCTTTGCCCGCTTCTGCGGTGAGCGTTGCGACGCCGCCAGCGGTGCCGATTGCGAGGCGTCCGGCGCCGTCGCTCGTGACAGCGGCGGCGAAGACGGGGCTCTGTTGCGCGTTGTAGACCTGCAGCAAGCCACCGCGCGTACCGCTTGAACTCGCGCCAAGCGACGCAACCGGTCGCTCGCCACCTGCGCGGCACACAAGCAGTCCGCCGCCTTCGTTCGATTCGAGCGAGACGATCCGATCACCCTTTTCGTTGAGGAGATCAATGCCGCCGCCAACCTTGGATCCACCGAGTTTGCTCGAGCCAGCAGCGCCAAGCGCGATGACCGCAGCGTCGCTGTCCTTAGCACTCGCGTTGACGCGATTCGCGCCTGACTTCGACGCGAGATCGAATTCGCCGCCGCTTTCGCCCGCGCGAAGTCGGCCGAACACTGCACCGTCAGGTGCCGTCACGGTGACACCGCCGCCAGTTTCAGTCGCCTCGATGAGGACGGCATCGCCGTTCTTCGCGTCTGCCACGCGAATCGCGCCGCCAGAGGTGAAGGCGCCCGCCGCGACCACAGGATCGCCGTTCGGATCGTAAAGACTCGTGCGCCCACCGTTCGGACCCGCTTCGACAACCGCGCCGACGCGGCCGGGCGAGGTACCGATCTCCGCGCGGCCGCCGTTCATCTGCGCGTACGCGCCGAAGACAGGCTTTCCTTCGCGGTTCCACAGAATGAAGTCGCCGCCGAGATCGTTCGCCCCGAGGCGCGCGGTATTCGAGCCCGACGCATCCCAAAGATCGAGTCGGCCACCCTGCGGCGTCGACGTGGCGACCATCGTCACACGGCCCTTTTCGTCGACGATTTCAAGGCGCTTCGTCTGAATGAC
>JBEIJG010000440.1:0-2942 GCA_040380385.1 Phycisphaeraceae bacterium
AGCCGAGCGCGCCGCGAACACCTGGTGCCAGCAGAACTGAGAACCGTTCGCATCGGCGGCTGCACCGACACAACGAAACGACACAACGAAACGCCCCCGCCCGGTTCGCCGGGCGGGGGCGTCGTTGTTGCGGGGGTGCCTCCAACGTCGCGGGCTCAATCTGCCGAGATCGACTTCGGGCCCGCGCCCGCGGTCTTCTCGTACTTGCCGTCGCCGACCTTTTGGTACTTGGTGAAGCCGAGGCGATCGAGGTTTGAATCGCTGATCTTTCGCTTGTCCGCTGTGGTCGAGTGTTGGCCGCCGATCATGGGCAACTGTGGTACGCGTCGAACGGGCTCGCCTGTCTCTGGATGCTTCTCGAGCGTGGCATCGCTCATCTTCTGAACGACCTCGAAGTACTCGCCGAGCGAGCCGTCTGGTTTCACGACCGCGTAAACGTAGGTGGGCATTCCGACATCCTATGCGAGGTGCGGTTGCGAAGTAAGCAATCGACACGGCCGCTCCAGTTGTCGGTCGTGTCACTTCAACAGGCGGTCGTGCGCCGTGGTAGAACGCCTGCCCAATGACCGCGCAGCACGCAACGCCCGAGGCCAGTCGCATTCGCGAACTCCGCGAACTTCTCGCGCGCGCGAACACGGCGTACTACGTCGATGCGGCGCCATTCATGAGCGATCAGGAGTTCGACACGCTGCTCGCCGAGCTTGTGTTGCTCGAAGCGCGCAACCCAGCGTTGTTCGATCCGAATTCGCCGACGCAACGGGTCGGAGGTGCACCGCTCGAAGGCGAGTTTGAAACACGCGCGCATCGCGTTCCGATGCTGTCCGTCGACAACACCTATTCGATCGAAGAACTTCGCGTGTGGTATCAGCGCTGCGCAGATGCGCTTGGCGTTGGAAGCGGAGAGGTCGATCCCGACGCCGGACTTTTCGCTGCAGCGTCTGCAAGCGCGCCGACGCTTTTCGCTGATCCGAAGGTCGACGGGCTGGCGATTTCGCTCCGCTATGAACAAGGTGAACTCGTGGAAGCGGTCACGCGTGGCGACGGCGAGAAAGGCGACTTGGTCACGGCGAATGTGCGCGCCATTCGCGCGATTCCGCTGAAGTTGCGCGAACCAGAGGATGCGCGGTTCGGTGGTATTCCGCGAGTTCTTGAAGTGCGCGGCGAGATCTTCATGCCCGTCAAGGAGTTTGAGCGCATCAACGAAGAGCGCGAAAAACACGGCGAGCAACTCTTCGCAAACGCGCGGAATTCCTGCGTCGGTACGCTGAAAAACAAAGATCCGAAAATCGTGGCATCGCGGCGATTGTCGTTCGTCGCGCACGGCCGCGGAGAGAGCGAAGGTCTTCCTGAACTCCGCGCGCACTCGGAGTTTGTTGCGTGCCTGAAGGCACTGGGCATTCCTGTTTCGAACGTCGGTGGCGCGATGAAGACGCTCGCTGAAGCAGAGCGCGCGATTCAAGAGTTCGCCGATCGCCGTGACCAGCTCGACTTTGCCGTCGATGGAATGGTCGTGCGCATCGACCGCTTCGATGAACAGAAACGCCTCGGTTTTACGGCGAAAAGCCCGCGTTGGGCTGTCGCGTTCAAGTATCCAGCGGAGCAGAAAGAGACGATCCTCGAGAAGGTTGATTGGCAAGTCGGGAAGGGCGGCACGATCACGCCGCGCGCCACGATGACGCCTGTCTTCGTCGCGGGTTCAACCGTCAAGCATGCGACGCTCCACAACATCGAGGAGATTCAGCGTCGCGACCTTCGCATCGGTGATCACGTCATCGTCGAAAAGGCAGGCGAGATCATCCCGCAAGTGGTGCGGGCGCTCGTCGAGAAACGCACAGGGCTTGAGCAGCCCATTGAGCCGCCAACAAAGTGCCCCGTTTGCAACGGTGTGGTTGAGCGCGAGGGACCAAAGCTCTTCTGCACGAATTCCTCGTGTTCTGCGCGATTCCGTGAGCGTCTCAAGTGGTTTGTCGGCCGCGATCAGATGAATGTCGACGGCATGGGCGAAGAGATTGTGGACGCGCTCGTGGACGCGGGCGTGGTCAAGGATTTCGCCGATGTCTTTCGTCTCGACGTGATGCTCGTCGCGCGCACACTTGCGAAAGGTGAGAAAGCCCTCGCGGAGATCGCGAAGAAAGGCCCCGGGAAACGCGCAACGTCGTTGATCGAAAGCGCCGCGCACGCTGCAAAAGAACGAGGCTTGACGCGCGTACTCGCCGGACTCGGCATCAAACATGTAGGGTCGAGCGCAGCCAAAACGCTCGCGCGTCGATATCGCACGGCGGATGAACTTCTCGCGGCAACAGAATCCGATCTCACGCTTCTCGATGATTTCGGCGAAGTCACCGCAAAGTCGGTTGCGTCGTGGCTTTCCTCTGACGAAGCGAAGCGCGTCTTTGCCGAGCTCGCGGCCGTCGGCGTCGATTTGACGAGTCGTGAGCCAAAGCCCGTTGCCGCAGGTGCGAACACGTTCGCCGGTCGAACATTCGTCGTCACAGGTACGCTCGTGCAGTTTGGCCGAACCGAAGTCACCGAACTCCTCGAACGAGTGGGCGCGAAGGTCGCGGGAAGCGTTTCGAAGAAGACTTCCGTGCTCATCGCCGGTGAAGAAGCGGGGAGCAAACTCACCAAAGCAGAGGAACTCGGAGTCGAGATCTGGGACGAATCGCGTCTTGTCGCCGAACTTTCGGCGGCGGGGCTCCGCTAAACTCCGCGCCCCGTGTCACAAGTTCTTCTCGGTGTCCGCAATCTCTCTGTCCGCATTGCGATTTTCGTTTTGCTCGCGGCGGTCCTCGTCTGGTTCCTCGGAGGGAGCCTCTTCCCGCGCGCCGACGAAATCGTCCGCGGCACGGTCGATGTTGGCCGCGCTGGCGAAGGACTCGGTCGCGTTCGGCTTGTTGAAGTCGTCCATCCGCGATCGACTCTTCCGAGCGAACGCGTGACCT
>JBEIJG010000441.1:0-2937 GCA_040380385.1 Phycisphaeraceae bacterium
ACGGGCCGCGCGAAGAAGGTCGCGGTCTTCTCGACGATGAGCGACGAGACCGCCCCGAACCCGTCGGGGCCGCAGAACTCCAACGCATCTTTCCGACGGGTGAGTTCGTCGCCCTCCAGCGTGACGCGGTCATAGACCTCAAGCGCACCGATCATTTCTTCCGCTGGCGGCGCGACCAAGTGCTCGATGACCTCGGCGTACGAGCCGACGCCGCTTGCGTCGCCATCGAATTGCATCCATGCGTCGCAAAGTCGGACGCCGTTCTTCACCGCCTCGGGCACGATCGTCACGGTGAAACCGATCGACATCATGCTTGGCTCCTCGTTCGATGGCAACAGATCGGAGAAGCCGCCCGCAAGATCGAAACCCGTATCGAAACGACCAAACTGATTCGCCGTGTCGTTGATGCGCGCGGTCAGGGTGATGCCGCTTGCCGCGAAGTGCGACTCGAAGACGCCGAAAAAGTACTCCTGATCGCCGATGCGAACACTGCGGTCGCCGCCAGCCCCAACGATCGCCTCGAGGGAAATGGACTCGCCGTCTGCGAGCACGATGGTGGCGAATGCGGACGGGGCGACTGCTGCAGCAGCGGCAACGGCGGAGCACGAAACGAGAGCGAGTACGACTGGGCGCATGGGATTCTCCACGCACACCGAAAGTGGCCTCCCTGCGTACGCCGCAGGAAAAGCCACCATGATGCGCGGCGCGCGATCAAAGCGACGCCCCGCCCACAATCAACCTGTGCGCACGAACTTCATGCCCGATGAGGGATGCGTGATGAGGGACGCGTGATGAGGGACACGTGATAAAGGACACGTGAGAGAGGAAACGTGCTCGAGTGCTTGTTCCGTATCGCTCAGCGACCGAGCGCCGACACGGTGTCAAGCACCGCGTCCGCGTGGCCGTCGACCTTCACCTTGTCGAAGCGCGCCGCGACACGACCGCGACCGTCGATCACGTAGGTCGTACGCACGATGCCCATGTACTTGCGTCCGTACATGCTCTTCTCTTGCCAAACGCCGAACGCGGCGGCGACAGGCGGCACGCCATCGGCGCCAGGCGCATCGGCGAGCAACGTGAAGCCGAGGCTGTACTTCGCATCGAACTTGCGGTGGCTCTCCGAGGAATCAGGGCTCACGCCGAGTACGGGGCAGTTGAGCTTCTCGAACTTCGGGCGGTTGTCGCGGAACGTGCACGCTTCGACGGTACAGCCCGGCGTGTCGTCCTGCGGATAGAAGTAGAGGACGAAGGACTTACCCTTCATGCTTGCGCGGGTGATGGTCTTGCCAGCGGCATCGACCGCACGGAAGTCGGGTGCGAGTTCACCAACGGCGATGAGACCTGAAGCGGCCGTCGCGCTTGTCGCAGCAACCTTCTTCGCAGCACCCTTTTGCACGGGCGACTTCGCAGCGACCTTCACGGTCTGCGCGGAGGCGACTTTCGGGGCCTTCGCCAAAGCCGTTGTTGCGGACTTCGTTGCAGGCTTCTTCGCGGTCGACTTGGTGGTCGACTTGGTGGTCGACTTGGTTGAGGACTTCGCGGAAGACTTCTTCGTAACGGATTTCTTCGTCACAGATTTCTTCGTCACGGATTTCTTCGTCACGGACTTCTTCGTGGCAGACTTTGGAGCGAGTTTCGGCATGGTCGCCACGTTTCGCGCGACTGGTTCGCTGGATGCACCACGCGACGCGAAGAGACTCGCAAGTCCAACTCAAAATCCAACTCAAGGCCCAACTCAACGCCCAACTCAACGCCCAACTCAAACTCCTCGGCGCAGCATCTCGATATGCGGGATTCCGTCCTCGTCGTAGAGGGCCGACGTGCGTTCGAATCCGAACTCCGCGTAGAACCGCTCGAGATACGCCTGCGCACCGATTCGAATCGGCACGTGTTCGCCAACGGCGGCAATCCCGCGTCGCATGAGTTCGCGGCCAAGACCACTTCGTCGTACTTCGGGTGCAGTGATCACCCTTCCGAGACTCACTTCCGCGAACTTCACTCCCGCAGGAAGAATCCGCAGATAGGCGACGATCGTGCCGACGGGCTGCTCAGCCCAGAGATGGCGACTCGCCGCGTCGCAGCCATCCGCATCTTGGTAGGCGCAGCGCTGCTCGACCACGAAGACCTGCGCGCGCAACGCCATGATCGCATAGAGCTGGCGAACACTCAGCGCATCAAACGGCTGTTCGTGCCAGACGAGATCACTCTGTCCGCTCGAAGGCGACCGCGACCGATCAACGTGCACTTCGGGGCCAGAATCACGCATTTCCGCTTTGGTAATCCTCGCGGCGATAGTCAAGATCCGGTGCTGGGCTCGGATGCGCCGCAACTTCGGCGGTCTTGAAGCAGCCAACCCAACGCGTCGGAGCGACTTGCACAAGCGCGTATTCATCGCCTTCTTGCGCGAGCTTCGGCTTCACACCCGTTGGCGGGTCCGGCCACCACGGAATGAGTGATCCATGCTTCGTTCCGATCTCAAGGCCTGCACCACCCGGCGGCGGCAGCGTGAACTGCCGCGCGTCCTTCACGACCTCTTCGACCGTTGTGAGACGATGCTTGCGCGTCGCGAGCAGTGGAATCGAATTGAAGAGTCCGCGTGTGTAGGGATGCAGCGGGTTGTCGAAGAGTTCGAAGACGCGGGCGTACTCGACCACGCGGCCGGCGTACATCACGCAGACGACGTCGGCGTTCTCGGCGACGACGCCGAGATTGTGCGTGATGAGCATGATGCCCATGCCGCGCGAACGCTGCAGTTCCCGCAACAACTCGAGAATTTGCGCCTGAATCGTGACGTCGAGCGCGGTCGTTGGCTCGTCCGCGAGGAGCAACGTTGGCTGACACGCCAGCGCCATCGCAATCATGACGCGTTGCCGCATACCCCCGGAGAACTGGTGCGGATACGCCTTCATCCGCTCTTCAGCCTTCGGAATGCCGACG
>JBEIJG010000442.1:0-2931 GCA_040380385.1 Phycisphaeraceae bacterium
GGGTGACTCATCGATACCTCGGGAGCGATCGTCAGAAGCGAAGATCGGAAGCGAACATCAAGCACACTCGAGTCGCGCGAACTTCGGGCGCAACACTCGCGAGCGAAAGACAACGCCTTCGGCGAAAACCGAAGGCGTTGCAGTATGCCACATTGTCAAGGGATTCGGTCGAGTGATTCGGTCAAGTGATTCGGCCGAGTGATTCGGCCGAGTGATTCGGCCGAGTGGCTCGGCGAAAGAGTTCGCTCCACCGCTTCGGCAGAATGCATTCGATCACTTCTTCTTCTTGTCGTCCTTCGCGTCGGCCGCGGCCGCCGCTGGATCCTTCTTGGGCTTCTTGCCCGCAGCAACCTTGATGCTCAGGACCTTTGGGAGGCCGAGCGGCGAGGTCTTGCCGTGGGTGAAACGCTCGCTCTCGGTGAGCTTGGCGACGCGCTCGTCGCGGGTGAGGACGTTCCGGTGCTGATTGAGGGCGCCGGACTTGGTCTTAAGACTGCTGTGGATGCTCATGATGATTGCCTACGTGAATCGTGCTGGCGGTGCGTGCTTTGCGTGATCGGAATGAAGCACGCGAGAAGACAAGAAAGCGAGGGAAAGAGGAAACGAGAGTACTGAGGGTCTGACGTCCACACGCGCACTTGTGAACACGTGTGAACTAGCGGTGCGTCTTGATGTATCTGTCCCCGAAGTCGCTGTTGCCCGGGCCCGACGCCTTCCATGAGACGCCGACCTTGCGAATGCGCTCCTCGAGCTCCTTGATGGCCGGACTGCTTCTCTCACCGGCTTCAAAGCCAGGCAGCACGGTCACTTCGCGAAGTCGACCATTCTGATCGGGAACCACGTACGCGTCAAGTCCCTTGGAGCGACAGAAGTCCACGACCTTCAAGGCGTTGGCTTCGAGTGTTGAGCAGAGGACAAAGTATGAGAGCCCCGCTTGACGGGGATCGCCCGCCGCTGCGGGCCCGAGGGCGGCGCTTGAACCGGTTGCAGCCGCGGAATTCTCGGCGCTTCCTGCGTTCGAAGCGAGACCATTTTGTTGAACAGCGCTCTGGTTCGAGGCCGAGTTCTCGGGCGTCGCCGATGCGCGCGAGCCATCGTTCGAGCCCCCGTTTGAGCGCGGAGTCGCGGTCGATGGTCCGCTTACGAGCAGTTGCGAACCACCGCTCCCAGACGATGTCGACTGTTCCGTGGTCGACCGACCGCGTGAAACACCCACGAGATATGCCGTGACAACCGCGGCCACGACGACAACCGCAATCACAAGCGACTGCATCGCTTTGGGATCGAGACGTGCTGACGAAGGAATCGCGCCCGGCGGCGCTGACCCCTTCGACTTGTCGAGCAATTCATAGAGCGCTGGCCCACCGCGCCTCGCCATTGGACACCTCACGTTGGAAAGTGCGCAACGGTCGTCGCGCGGCGCGATGGTAGCAACGTTCAATCGAGCAGCGCGCGCCAACGGAGGATCGAGCGCTCGATTCCTCCGCGAACATCGACCCACTGCCGAGCATCCACGACCGCAATCGGGCGGCCTGTGCGCGCAGCAGGCGAGAGATCGATCGAGAGTCGAAGCGAAAGCGCGTCGAGCCGAGACTCGCGGGGCTCGAGGATCGGCCCGCGCAGACCGCTGCGAAGAAGATCGACGACACGGACCGCGCCGAGCCGGTCGCCAAGCGAGGAAACGAGCGCCTCCGGACTCAACTGCGCGGCGAGCACCGCGGCACAGTCGACAAATGCGGCAAACGGCGGCTCGATCGGTCTTTCCAGCGTCTGCGCAGGCGTGGGCGTGGCGCTCGACGACACCGCGGCCGCGGTGCCCGCGCCCGTGTTCACACCCAGATTCGCCGTTTCCAACTTGGGTGCAATCAAAATGTGCACGCCCAAACGCTCGGCTTCCGAGGCGATCGCCTGTCGAAGTCCCGACGCAAGATCATCCGGAAGTGGCAGCGTGATCGGCGCGCGATCGAGGTCGGCGCCAAGCCCGATTGCCGCAATCACCGCGTCAAACGCGCGCGATTGCTGCGCCGGATCAGAAAAGTGCGAGGGCGGAATTAAGAGGTCGATCCCTGCACAGACAAGTTCGTGGCGCGCGAGCGTGGCGGCCAAATCACGCCGCGCTGACGGGCCGAGATCGCGCGGTCGAGTCGCCGGATCGGCTGCGTTCAATTGAGCTCCCCGATAGCCCAGCCCCGCAACCCACGCGATCGCCTCGCGTACGGCGAGTGGCTCGTCCGTCGTCGAGAGCGGATGAATCGTGACAGCGAGGTTGGGACGAGAATCGATGGCCACAGCGTGTTCGAAAGATCGAAGTGTAACGATCAAGACGCGCCGCAAAGTGGGTGGAATTGCGCATCGCGAAGACTCGGATCAAAGCCTCAAAACTCTCGCGGGGCGCCTCGCGCACAACGTGCGACGTGCGCTGTACGATCGCTGCATGCTGCGTGCTGCTTCTGTCGTTTTTTGGCTTGCGCTTCTCGCGTGGTTCGCGCTATCGATCGTCGGCGGCCTCGCGGCGATGGCCATCTTCCCCGCCGCGCGTGAACTCCCGATCTCGATGCAAGGCTACGAAGCGTTCCTCGCGGCAGAGCCCGTGATGGGACGCCAACTCGTCGCTGGATATCTCGTCGAGCGCGTCTTTGAAGTCGCGCTTCAGCCGCGATACGTACTAGCAGCGATCACCGTCGCGGCCTTCGTCACGCAACTCATCGTTGCGCATCGAGAGAAGTGCGCCGAGTCCCTCCGTCGCACGCGCATTGCGGCGCTCGCCTGCGCCGTCGCTGCACTGTTGGTGGGTTCCGTCCTCCTCGTCGGCTTTCGCGTCGCGGACAAAAAGTATCGCGCGCTCGCGGGCACCGAGAGCTTCATCGCCGAAGCGATCGCGACAAAGCCGTTGGTCGACGCCGCGCACGAAAATGCTTCACGCGCCGCGAC
>JBEIJG010000443.1:0-2926 GCA_040380385.1 Phycisphaeraceae bacterium
CATCCGCACCCGCTGCGCGCGCGATCTCGACGGTCCGGTCGGTGCTGCCCGAATCCACAACCACCACGCGCTTCGCGAATGCACGAACGCTTGCGAGCGTCTTCGGGAGGTTGTCCTCTTCGTTCTTCGTGAGAATGAGAATGGTGATGTCGGCTGGCATCGCGTTCGGGTGGCCTCTCGGCCTGTGTCTATCGGCTTGAGGCCATGGGAACGTTCGGAAGGATTCGACGCGATCGTCGAACGGCAAAACTTGAGCCTTTTTGCAGCGCGCCGCAATGAAGGACTCCAGAACGCGTTCTTCACGGCCTGACGCATGGGGCGTCAGATCGTTTGAAATCGGCTGCATTGGGTGTCCCGCGGAGCCCTTCAGCACTCAAGAACCGCGGCCCATCGGCGATGAAAGTCGCAGGAATCTGGCCTCGCATGTGCGAGCCCACCTGCCTTCCACGTCTCAACATCACGGAAGGAATGTCATGCAACAGTTCCAGAAACTGCGCGGTTTTGCCGTGCTCACAGGCATCGTGACGACCCTCGCACTCGCCTCCTCAACGCTCGCAGAACCTCCAGCGCCGGGTGGTGGCGGCGGTGGTGGTGGTCCTGGACAAGGTGGGCCAGGAAGAGGCGGCCGTCCTGAGTTCAAGGACGTCGACAAGAACGGCGACGGCTTTATCACCGAAGATGAAGTGCCCGCCGAGCGCTGGGAGCGCCTGAAGAAGGCAGACACCGACGGCGACGGCAAGATTTCGGAAGACGAATACAAGAAGGCACGCCCCGGCGGCGGACGCGGCCCACGTCAACCCGGTAGCGGCGGCGGTGGCGGCGGTGGTGGCGGTGGTGGCGAACCCAAGCCCGGCAACCCATCGTCGCCAAAGTAAATCGAATCGAGCGCCGCGACGCCGTGCACAAGCGCACGAGAAAGCGCACGAGAACGCGCACGCAGCGCGACGGGCGAAACCGCGGGCAAATCGGCAGCTCGCTCGTTCAACGAACAACGCGCCGCATCGAAGGATGCGGCGCGTTGCTTTTTCGATTCGCGATCGCAACGACGAACTCAGACCGTGCGGCAGACTTCGTCGTACGAAAGACGCGGGAGACGCGGATGCAACTTCGCACGATCTCCGTAACCGAGGTTACAGAGAAGAAGCGAGCGCCACGTGGTTCCCTTGAAGAACTCCGCATCGACCTTTGCTTTGTCGAAGCCGCCCATGGGGCCACAGTCGAGGCCGAAAGCGCGCGCGGCAACAAAGAGATACGCCGCCTGCAAACTCGTGTTGAGCGTCGCCGCCGCCTCAATCGCTTCGGGCTTCCCTGCGTACCACGGCCGCGTATCCATGTGCGGAAAGAGCGCGCCAACCTTCTCATAGAACTCCATGTCCATCGCCACGATGACCGTGACCGGCGCGCTCATCGCCTTCTCAACGTTGCCGGGCGCCAAGCACGGCTTCAGGCGTTCCTTCGCGTCAACACTCTTCACAAAGACCAGTCGCATCGGGCAGCAGTTCGCGCTCGTCGGTCCGAGTTTCACCATCTCGTAGAGTCGATGGAGCAGCTCGTCGCTGACAGGCGTCGGTTGCCATGCGCTGTAGGTGCGAGCTTCGGTGAAAAGCTGAGCGAGCGGGATGAGATCCGTGGCGGCGTGGTTTGTTTCGGGCATGGCGGCAGAAGAATAGCGAAACCAAAAGAGACCGCGCACGGCGTCGGAGTCGGCGCCGTGCGCGGTCGGTGGAGCGCAACGAGTTCACGCAGATTTCTGCTCGCAAGTCATCGCATGGCCTTCACGCGGAAGCGTGAAACGAGCTGTTGGAGCGAAATCACCTGAGACGCGGTTTCCTCAGCACCCGAGGCAAGTTCCTCGGAGTTTCCTGCGGTCGACTGGACGACCTTGTCCAGTTCCGCAACACCCGAATTGACTTGCCCAATCCCCTTCGACTGCTCCTGCGATGCGGCTGCGATTTCCGCGAGGATTTCGTTGACGCGTGCGGTCGCTGTCACGATCTCATCCAGCGACACCGAAACTCGACCGGCGATATCCGCTCCGCGATCGGCGCGTGCCGTCGCTTGATCGATCATCGATGCCGTCTCGCGCGCGGCCTGCGCCGAGCGTCCCGCGAGATTGCGGACTTCTTCCGCAACAACGGCGAAACCCTTGCCAGCCTCGCCTGCACGCGCAGCTTCGACCGCCGCGTTGAGTGCGAGCAAGTTCGTCTGAAACGCGATCTCATCGATGACCTTGATGATCTTTGCGATTTCGCCGCTCGACGCCTTGATCTCTTCCATCGCACGCGCCATTTCGCGCATTTCGGTCTGTCCCTTATCTGCAGCATGCTTCGAATGCGCCGACATTCCGCTGGCCTGCGTTGCGCTTTCGGCGTTGCGCGCCGTCATCGCGGCCATCTCCTCCATCGAAGCGCTGATCTGCTGAATGCTCGCCGCTTGTCGCGACGCACCCTCTGCAAGCGATTGACTTGCAGACGAAATCTGCCCAGTTCCAGCCTCGATTTGCGCCGTTCCGGATTGCACCTCGCCTACGAGCCCCGTGAGCGATTGCGTCATGGTGTTCATTGCACGAATCATTTGCGCAACTTCGTCATGCGAACGAACTGCGACTTCTCCACTCGTCAGGTCGCCATCGGCAACGCGACGGATTCCTTCGACCACCGTCGTGACGGGATGAACAATGCTCCGTGTGATGATGACGCCGAGCGCAAGCGCAGCCGCCACCGAAATTCCAGCGATCGCGGCGATCAGAACTGCATTGGCTTCTCCCGATTCCGCTGCTTCCGCAGTGACCCGCTCGCGGCCATCAGCGACGGATGTCATGAGCGTCTCTGTGTGTGCACGAAGTTGTGGGCCGACGACGCGCAGTGCTTCATTCGTGGCGAGTGCGAGCGATTTCTCGACTTCCACCACCTCATCAACGCGCTCG
>JBEIJG010000444.1:0-2917 GCA_040380385.1 Phycisphaeraceae bacterium
CGTCGGCTTTCGCGTTCGGGGCTTTGCCGTCTTGGGTTTTACCGTCTTGGGTTTTACCGTTTGCGGTTTTACCGTTTGCGGTTTTACCGTTTGCGGTTTTACCGTTTGCAGGCGTTCCAGCGGCCGCGGGCTTGCCATTCGCGGGCTTGCCATTCACGGGCTTGCCATTCACGGCCTTCCCATTCGCGGCCTTCCCATTCGCGGCCTTCCCATTCGCGGCAGGCGTCGACTTCGCGGCAGGCGTCGCTGGCGCAGCACTCGCGGGCTTCTTTCCAGACTTGCTGGCAACCTGAGTCGCCTTCGCGGATTTCGCGGCGGGAGTTGACGCACTCGCCTTCGACGCAGGCGCCGACTTCGCGTCCGACTTCGCGTCCGACTTCGCGTCCGACTTCACTGGAGCCTTCACTGGAGCCTTCGCGGCTGGCTTTGGGCTTGGCTTCGCTGCGGCTTTCGCGACAGGCTTTGCAGAGGAACCCGCCGTTGAAGCTTTCACGGCGGCGGCTTTCGCCGAGCCTGCCGTCTTCGCGTCGGACTTGCCACCCGCCGCTGCCTTGGCAGCGACCTTCGCCGGTTCTTTCTTCGTCGCCAAGTAGAGTCTCTCTCTCCCCGGCGACGCAGCGCGACCAGCGCAGGATCGGCCGAAGGGGCCGAAGCGTAGCAGCGCTCAGTCCCCGCGTCAAAAGCGGAAATGGGCGCTTTCAACGGGAAATGCGCTGCAATTGCGCCGATTCGCGGCGCCATCCGCAACACGCGCGCTGCGAAAACAGCGGATAGAGCGATCGACAGCGCGCTCAACGGAACGGCCTTCGCCGCCCCGCGCAGCTCACGCCGACGCGGTCGCCATCTCGTCGCGGAATGCGCCCATCTTGCGGAACTTCTCGAGCCGTTGACGCACAAGCGACTCGGGGTTGACGCGCGAAAGCTCGCGCAAGCGATCGACAATCCAATTCTGGAGGTGGTCGGCTGCCTTGCGCGGATCGCGATGTGCTCCGCCGAGCGGCTCCGGAATGACCTCATCGATGAGGCCGTTCTCGAGGTTCCGGCGCGCGGTCAGCGCAAGGCACTCCGCGGCGCGGCTGTTGGTCGATTCGTTCGCCTCTTTCCAAAGGATCGCGGCGCAACCCTCGGGCGAGATGACCGAGTACCACGCATGTTCGAGCATCGCCACGCGATCCGCGACCGCGATTCCGAGGGCGCCGCCAGAACCACCCTCCCCAATCACCACGGACACGATTGGAGTTCGCAGGCGACTCATCTCGAGGAGATTCAGGGCGATCGCTTGCGCTTGACCGCGCTGCTCACTGCCGAGGCCCGGGTAGGCGCCCGGCGTATCCACCAGAGTCACGATCGGGAGACCGAGTTTCTCGGCGAGCTTCATCTTGAGCAGCGCCTTGCGGTAACCCTCGGGGTGGGCGCAACCGAAGTGGGCAGCGACCTTCTCGGCGACCGTCTTTCCCTTGTGGTGCCCGATGAACATGCACTTCATCGAACCGATTCGCGCGAAACCCGTGACGATCGCGGGATCGTCGCCGAATGCGCGATCGCCGTGGAGCTCGCAGAAGTCGCGGCAAATCATCGACATGTAGTCGACGGTCTGCGGACGAAGCGGATGCCGGGCGATACGCACCGTCTGCCACGGCTTGAGGTCTTCGTAAATCTTCTGGAGCAGGCTCTCGCGGGTCGCGTTGAGTTGCGCGAGCTCGCTGGCGTAGCGGTCCGCGTCTGGGCGCTCCTCGATCGCGTCGATCTGACGCTCAATCTCAAGAACCGGATTCTCGAAGTCGAGTTGGTAAAGCGGGCTGTAGCCGGGTCGGGGCATAGGGGCGAAGTGTAACGGATGGATTGGCGTTCCGACCGGTGCTTCTGCTCGCGCCGACAGCCACCGCCACAGCGACAACGTCAACCGCGCGCACGGCTCGCTACCTTGCCGCCATGCAGCCCCGTCTTGTCATTGTCGGATTTGGAAACGTCGGACACGCCATCGTTCGCGGTGCGATTGAGTCGGGTATTGCAGCCCCGAGCGAGATCGGCGTGATGGACCCCGAGCCAACGCGCATCGACGAGGCGCGCGAGATGGGCATGCGCGCCGTGCAGGCCTCCGCGATTCCCGAAGCGGAACTGGTGGTCCTTGCGGTGAAGCCGCAGAGTTTCGCCGCGGCGGCGAGCTCGATTGGCACAGTCGCGGCCAACGGCCCGCTTGTTGTTTCTGTCATGGCAGGCGTACGCAGTAACGCGATTCGCGACGCGCTCGGCGGCGGCGCCCGCGTGGTGCGCACGATGCCAAACACGCCTGCTGCGGTGCGCCGCGCGATCACAGCGGTTGCGTCGGATGCGGACGTGGTCGAGCAAGATTTCCAGAGGGTGGAGCAACTCTTCGCCTCTGTCGGTCGCACCGTGCGCGTACCGGAGGCGCTCTTCGACGCAGTGACGGCGGTAAGCGGATCGGGTCCCGCGTTCGTCTTCCGCTTTCTCGAAGCGTGGGCCTACGCGGCGGAAGAGATCGGTTTGCCACAAGACACCGCGCGTGCTCTCGCGCGCGAAACGCTCATTGGCGCTGCGACGCTCCTCGATACGACGCGCGAAGAACCCGAAGTCCTGCGCGCGAAAGTGACGAGTAAGGGCGGCACCACCGCCGCTGGACTCGCGCGACTTGACGACGCCGCCTCTCGTGCGGGCGGCCTTGACGGACTCATGCTCGAGACGCTGCGCGCTGCACGCGATCGCGGGACCGAACTCGGCCGAGCGTAAGCAGCTGCGGCGGCTCCCTCCGTCGTGATCGACCTCATCTCAGCCCGCCGCGATTCATTCGCGGCGAGGCGTGCCAGAGCGAGCAAGTTGCGAAGCAGGTTGCGAGCGCTCAAACACGACATGTTTCAGCCCGCCGCGATTCACTCGCGGCGAGGCGTGCCAGAGCGAG
>JBEIJG010000445.1:0-2911 GCA_040380385.1 Phycisphaeraceae bacterium
ACACCGGGTCGGAGCCGCACCACCAGCAGCGTTCGGGTTTCATGGCCATGCGGGCAATCTATGCAAAACGACATCGGCCCCGCTTTCGCGGGGCCGATGAGATTCGTGTCGTGAAACCGGACTCTCACTCAGAGCATCCGGCGAGTACTTCGCCGGATGCGGTTCTCTTTACGAATGACATCCACAGCCGCTGCCACAACCAGCGCCAGCCATCTGCTTCTTCGCAGCACCCGCAGCGATCTTCGCCTTCGCAAAGGCGATTGCTGCCGCGCCGCTCGAACCCGTGCCTGCCTGCTTGAGCACGGTCGCGGTGGTTGCTTCGATCTCGACGATCTTGTGATCGATCTCACCCTCGGTCATGCCGAGGTAGAGACCCGCGAGGCGAATCAAGCCGCCCGCGTTTGCGATGAAGTCCGGCGCGTAGCAAATACCGCGGCGCGCGAGCAACTCGCCGTCTGCTGCCGGATCGCGCAGTTGATTGTTCGCGGTGCCGCACACGATCTCGCACTTCAGGTGCTGAATCGTGCTCGCATCGAGAATGCCGCCGAGCGCACAGGGCGCGAGGATGTCGACCTTCTCTTCGAAGAGGTTGCGGTCGTTGCCAAGGGCAACGCAGCCGAGTTCTTCGACAGCGCGCTTCATCGTCGGCACATGCACATCGGTGACAAGCACCGCAGCACCCGCTGCGCGGAGCAACTTCGCCAAACGGAAACCCGTCGCGCCGACGCCTTGGATCGCGACGGTGAGATTCGAGAAGTCAACCTTTCGACCAGTGTGCGCGAGGCACGCCTTCATCGAGTTAAAGCAGCCTTGCGCCGTAAACGGCGAAGGGTCGCCGCCGTGGCTCACGGTGTTGCCACCCATGACATGCTTCGTTTCCAGCGCCATCCAATCGCAGTACTGCGGGCTCACGCCGACATCTTCCGCGGCGATGTACTTGCCAGCGAGGGTTTCAACGAAGCGGCCCATCGCGCGCGCTTCTGCTTCGGTCGGCTGATGACCTTGCGCTGGCATGATGATGACGCTCTTCGCGCCGCCCATCTGGAGGCCCGATGCGGCAGCCTTGTAGGTCATACCTTCCGAAAGACGAAGCACGTCGTAGAGCGCGTCGCCTTCGGTCGCGTACGCCCAACGGCGCGTGCCGCCGAGCGCATTGCCAAGCACGGTCGAGTGAATCGCGATGATCGCCTTGAGGCCGGTTTTCGCGTCGTGGTGGAATGCCACGCGCTCGTGGCCGTAAGACTGCATCTCAGCAAGGACGTTCATGGCTATCAAAACCTCGAAAAGACGGGGTACTGAAGAAAGTGCAAGAAACGATTGAGACAAAACAACAAGAGAGGGTTCCGCGGCGCAACGCCAAACCGCGGGATGGAACAGTATCGATTGCGATCAACTTAGTGCGACTTCAACGCAGCCATATCGCCGGCATACACAGAGCCGGAACCGAACTGCGGAATACCTGCCTGCTGCGACGCGGGCGTGCGGCCCGTGCCGAAATACTTCTGATCTGGGGTCTTCTCGGGAATCGAGTAGTTCGCATTCGGAAGAAGATCGTTCGCAGCAAACGCGGCGGCCGCAGCCTTCTTCATCGAACTATCGGTGTTCACGAAGAGCGCGCGCAATTCCGCGGCTTGCTCGCTGCGCGCGATCGCGCAGAGATACTCGACGATCGCGAGTTCGCGTTCCATCGCCGCGCCTTCGAGGCCCGCGCGCAAGTTTGCGTCGCAACGCGAAATCGTGCAGGTCATCGCGTGAATCCACAGCGCGCTCATCGAAAGGCGCGCCTGAATCGTCTGGTTCGAGATGAGCCGCTCTTCGTGCTCCTTGAACATCAGCTTGACGTGGTGGCTGTGCTCTTGGATGCGCACCATCATGTCGTCAGCAAGGTGACGCAGCCGTGGGTGGATCTTCGACGCCTTCGGAGCGCCGCGACGAACGCCAAGGAAGAGCTCGGCGCCGACTTGCATGGCGGTGCCGAGGTGCGCGAACGGATTCGCCTTCACCTTGAGCAAGTACTCGCCGAGTTGCTTTGAGCCGTACGCGAAGATGAACGAGTGCATAACTTCGTTCGCGCCCTCAACGATGATGTTGATGCGCGAATCGCGCCACATCCGTTCGACGTGATTCTCCGTCATGTAGCTCTCGCCGCCCATGCACTGGATGGCGTCGTTCACAACGCGATAGCCGAATTCGCTGCAGAAGACCTTGCACATCGCGGTCTCGAGCATGATGTCTTCGTCATGACGATCAAGGAATCCCGTCGTCATGTAGAGCATCGCGTCGGCTGCGTACACGTATGCAGCCATGCGTGCGACCTTCTCTTGCATGAGATCGAATTCGCCAATCGCGCGGTCGAACTGGTGGCGCGACTTCGCCCACTTCGTCGCCTGCTCCATCGAGTAGCGCGCGGCACCAAGCATGCCCGCCGACAGCGTGCAGCGGCCGTAATTCAAGCACGTGAGCGCGACGTTGAGGCCCTTGCCTTCCTTGAAGAGGAGGTTCTCCTTCGGAACCTTCACGTTCGTCAACTTGATGCGCGCTTGCCACGTACCGCGAATACCGCACTTCGAACGGTTGCGGCTGAAGATGTCGACGCCTTCCATGTCAGGCGTGCAGATGAGCGCGGTAACCGCGTCCTTCGTCTTACCCGTCTTGGGATCGGTGACCCTCTGCTTCGCCATCACGGTGAAGAGGCCAGAGAGCGCGCCCGAAGTCGCCCACTTCTTCTCGCCGTTGAGGATGTAGTGCGTGCCGTCGGCGCTGAGTTCGCAGCGCGTTTCTTGGCCGCCTGCGTCGCAACCAACGTTTGGCTCCGAAAGGCAGAACGCGCTGAGCGTCGACTTCGCCATGAGCGGCAGGAAGCGCTTCTTCTGCTCGTCGTTGCCGAAGAGCATGACCGCCTTGCAGCCGA
>JBEIJG010000446.1:0-2899 GCA_040380385.1 Phycisphaeraceae bacterium
AATCGTTCGCGGAGGCCGGAGCGGAAATGACCGGTGTCGATCTCACGCCACGTGCGATCGAGCACACGCGCCGACGCCTTGAATTGTTTGGATTGAAGTCGCAACTTGCGTGCGGCGATGCGGAGAAACTTCCGTTCGCAGATGCAAGTTTCGACGTGGTGTATTCCTGGGGCGTGCTCCATCACAGTCCCAATACGCCGCAAGCATTTCGCGAAGTGCACCGCGTGCTAAAGCCGGGCGGAACCGCACGCATCATGATTTACTCGAAGTACAGCCTTATTGGATTGATGCTGTGGATTCGGTACGGACTCCTGCGTCTTCGTCCGTGGACGAGCCTGACCGAGATGTACGACAAGTACCTCGAAAGTCCTGGTACGAAGGCCTACACCGTGGCGGGCGCTCGGAAACTCTGTGCGCCGTTTGCATCAGCGAACATCGAAACGGTGATGACCCACGGTGATCTGCTGACATCAGAAGCCGGGCAACGGCATCGCGGGTTGGCGCTCTCGATTGCGCGTGTCCTTTGGCCGCGTTGGTTGTTCAAAATCGTCGCACCCAAGTCTGGTCTCTTCATGCTCATCGAGTGCCACAAGGCTGCGTCAAAGTGACGTTGTCCGAGAAGCGATCGCCCGCGCGATTGCTGCTCAGATGCCCGTCAATTCTTGACCACACGGTCACTTTCAGCGGTGATGATGGCCCGCCGTACCGATAGAAGCGGTCCGCGGAGGTTCTCTCCGCGCTCGAGCCGGAGTTCCATAGTGAAACAAATCCTCCAGTCCCTGAAGAACGGCAAAACCGAAGTCGCCGAAGTTCCGTGTCCCGCGGTGAAGCGTGGGCACTTGCTTGTGCGTTCATCGCGCACGCTCGTTTCGGTTGGCACAGAGCGCATGCTTGTCGACTTCGGCAAAGCAGGCTGGATCGAAAAGGCGCGCCAGCAACCTGACAAGGTGCGCATGGTGCTCGACAAGATCAAGACCGACGGCCTCATGCCGACCATCGAGTCGGTCATGAACAAACTCGATCAGCCGCTTCCGCTTGGCTATTGCAATGTTGGTCGCGTCCTTGAGGCTGGTTCAGGACTCATCGGTTACGCGCCGGGCGATCGCATCGTTTCCAACGGAAAGCATGCCGAAGCTGTTTGCGTGCCCGTGAATCTCACCGCACGTGTTCCAGACAACGTCTCTGACGACGAAGCGGCCTTCACCGTGCTTGGTGCCATCGCGCTGCAAGGTATTCGCCTTGTCCAGCCAACACTCGGTGAAACCGTCGTCGTCACAGGTCTCGGTTTGATTGGGCTCGTGACGGTGCAGCTGCTTCGTTCGCACGGTTGTCGCGTACTTGGACTCGATTTCGATCCGGAGAAACTCGCACTGGCGCGCAAGTTTGGTGCTGAGACGGTGAATCTCGCAGCTGGCGAAGATCCAGTGAAGGCAGCGCAGGCATACTCGCGCGGCCGCGGCGTCGACGGTGTCATCATCACCGCAGCAACGAAGTCCAATGAGCCGATGCATCAAGCTGCGTTGATGTGCCGCAAGCGCGGTCGCATCGTGCTCGTTGGTGTCACGGGTCTCGAACTCTCTCGTGCGGATTTCTTCGAGAAAGAGATCACGTTCCAAGTGTCGTGTTCGTACGGCCCGGGCCGCTACGACCCGAGCTACGAAGAAAAGGGCAACGACTATCCCGTTGGATTTGTTCGTTGGACCGAGCAGCGCAACTTCGAAGCGATTCTCGACATGATGTCGGATGGTCGCTTGGATGTGAAGCCGCTGATCTCACATCGATTCGCGATTGAAGAAGCGGAGAAGGCGTACGAACTCGTCGGCGGTGCAGGCCCTTCGCTTGGCATTTTGCTTGAGTATCCGGCAGCAGCCGCAAAGAGCGATGCCGCAGTTCGTCAGTCGACCGTTGCAATTCCCGCGGGCACAGCGCGCGGAGTGCCGGCTGTTCCAGGCGCATCCATCGGTCTTGTTGGAAGCGGAAACTACGCGACGGCAGTGCTCATCCCGGCCTTCAAGGCTGCGGGTGCGCGATTGCGCACGGTTGCAAGTTCAGCCGGTGTCAGCGGTCTGCATGCTGGACGAAAGTATGGGTTTGAGCAGACGACGACTGACTCCGATTCGATCTTCAGTGACGCATCTGTCAACGCGCTCGTCGTTGCAACGCGTCACGACAATCACGCATCGATGGTGGTGAAAGCACTGCGCTCCGGAAAAAACATCTTCGTTGAGAAGCCGATCGCGCTCACCGAGAGTGAACTCGAGGAGATCGAAACAGCGCACGCCGACGCAGCAGCGAAGGGGAAAGCGCCGCTCGTCATGGTTGGTTTCAACCGCCGTTTCGCGCCACAAGTCGCCAAGATGAAGTCTCTGCTTGCAGGCGCGCGCGGACCCAAGGCATTTGTGATGACGGTGAACGCGGGAGCGATCCCTGCGGAACACTGGACGCAAGATCGCGAAGTTGGCGGAGGTCGCATCGTCGGCGAAGGTTGCCACTTCATCGATCTCTTGCGCTTCCTCGCGGGTGAACGCATCACCGCGGTTCGCACCAACACGATGGATTCTCCGTCCGCAGACTCGGTTTCCATCGAGTTGCGCTTCGCAGATGGTTCCATCGGCACCGTGCACTATCTCGCCAACGGCAGCAAGAGTTTCCCGAAGGAACGCGTTGAAGTGTTTGCGCAAGGTCGCGTCTTACAACTCGACAACTACCGCCGCCTCACAGGATTCGGTTGGCCAGGCTTCAAGAAGATGAATCTGTGGAGCCAGGACAAGGGCCAAAAGGCCTGCTCTGCGGCCTTCGTGCAGGCGGTTGCAAAGGGCGGCGCGTCGCCGATTCCGTTTGATGAACTGATCGAAGTGGGACGCGCGACGATTCTCGCAGCCGATCTCGCAAGAGCCAA
>JBEIJG010000447.1:0-2890 GCA_040380385.1 Phycisphaeraceae bacterium
AGAGACCGGTTACGCCGCGCGTTCTCTTGAAAAGCTCGGCGCCTTCTACACGTCGCCGGGCTTTGCCGACGAGATCATGCACGTGTTTGTCGCGACGGGTTTGAGCACGGTTCCGCAACGGCTCGAACCTGGCGAAGAACTCGAAGTCGTCGAAATGCGCCCGGAAGCGTTGGCCGCACAGATCTCATCCGGGCGCGTGACCGACGGAAAGACGTTGGGGGCTTTCCTGCTGTGGTCGCTGCGCGAGGGTCGAGGCGGCGAGGGTCGAGGCGGCGAAGGTCGAAGCTGCGAGGGTCGAGGCGGCGAAGACAGCAAAGTTCGCCAAACTCGCGAGGGAGGGACGCGATGAGTTCCGGCATGGACTCCAGCCGACAACCGTGGGAAGAGCCCGATGAGCGGACACGCCCAGCGGGCTACGGCGGCGATTGGCGCGGAAGTCGAATGACCTTCGACGATCCGATGACCTGGGCGATTCCAGTCTTCCGAGTGGCTGGAATCACGGTGCGCTTGCACCTTTTCTTCATCGTCTTCGTGCTTGTCACCATCTCGCAATCGCTCAGCGTTGGAGGTGGCGGCGCACTGGGGCTCGTGCCCGCGCTGATCGGGCTTACAGCGCTCTTTTCGATCGTGTTGCTCCACGAATTCGGTCACGCGATCGCGTGCCGAGCGAAGGCTGGAACCGCAGACGAAATCCTGATTTGGCCGCTCGGCGGACTTGCCTCTTGCGCGCCACCACATCGCCCATCTGCGCATCTCTGGACCGCCATCGGCGGTCCGCTTGTGAACGTCGGTTTCATCGCGGTTCTCACGCCGTGGATTGGCTTGACCACCGGTCAATGGTGGGGAGTCGCGATTCCGAATCCCTTCGGGCTTCAGACGCTCGTGCAGAGGGTCGAAGTTGGCGATTGGATGCAGTTTGCGCTGCTTCTCACCAACTACGTTGCGTGGACGCTTCTGCTTTTCAACCTGATTCCAATGTTTCCGCTCGATGGTGGGCGCATTCTGCAAGCGGTTTTATGGCGAAAAATCGGCTACGGCGCCTCGATGCGCGTTGCCTGTCGCAGCGGACTCGCGGGCGCTGTGGTGATTGGCATCATCGCGCTGATTTCCGAGAGCACGATGTTGCTCGCGATCGCGATCTTCGGAGGATTGACGTGCTTCGCGACCGCGCGACAGATTGAGCAAGAGCGGGACTTCCTCGGATTCGATCCGGATCCGTCGGAGTTGCTCGCGATGGACGAGGAACTCGAAAGCGAGTTCGGCGGAGGATCGGTCGATCGGTCGCGTGGTTCGACGGCGGACGCGCCGAAGTCGTCCTCGAATTCGTCCTCGAAGGCTTCGCGGTCGGCGCGCGGGCCGAGCGCTCCTGCGAAGTCTGTGGACAAAGAAGCCGAAGTCGCCCGTGCGAAAGAGGCAGAACTCGATCGCATCCTCGCGAAGATCGCAGTGAGCGGACTCGAGAGTCTCACGCCTGCGGAGCGTGAAACGTTGCAGCGCGCGACGGACGAGAAGCGCGATCGCTAAAAGTTCGACGTGCGTGACGACGCGGCTGCGTCTCGTGCGCACATCGCGGAGCGAACACCGTACACTCGCGCCGATGGGTATCTCCGACCGCGACTACACGCGTGATCCGAACGCGACATCGAGAAATGGCGCAGATCGTTCTGCGGGTCTTCGCGGACGTGTGTTCGGTGCGCGTCCGTTGGATCGCCGCGAGTCACGCCTACCGTGGCCAGTCCATGTGATCGTCATCATGGTGTGTTGTGCGGTCTTCGCGATCGACTCCATGCTCGCACCGCAGCCTGTTCAGTTCGGCGAGTGGCGCGCGGTGCCCGGCCGTGAACAGGCCTTCTCCGATCTCTCTGCTTCGCGTGCGACATACAGCGTCTATCCGCTCTATCGCGATCCACAGGGAAAACCAGTGGTCGATCCGAGTGGTCGTGGACTCATGGGCATTTGGGTCGGGCAGTTGCCCGAGATGGCCGCGAAGCAATATGAACCGGTTGCGACGGCGCCGTTCGCGTATGTCACGCCGATCAAAAAGTGGTTGCAGTTCACCACGGCGCAGGCGGTCTGGAGTTTTACGCCGACGGGCCGCGTGGAAGGCTTCGAGTTCTGGCGCTTCCTTGGCTATGGCTTCCTCCATGTGAGTTTGATGCACCTTCTTCTCAACATGGTGGGGTTGTGGGTGTTTGGTCCGATTGTCGAAGAACGCTTTGGCGGCGCGCGTTTCCTCGCGCTCTTCCTGACCGCCACCATTGCTGGTGCGCTGCTCTTCCTTGTCCTCAACGCCGCGGGCATCGCGTGGATGAAGTCGCAAGGCAGCACCGTCGCGGTGCCGGGTCTTCTCTTCAACGACCCGTGGATTCCGTTGATCGGTGCGAGCGGCGGCGTCTGCGGCATTGTGCTCGCGGCAGCCTGGCTTCGACCGAATGAACCCATGGCGATTCTCGGGATCATCCCGATCAAGTTGAAGTTCCTCGCTCTTGGCCTTGTTGGAATCTCGGTCTACACGCTGCTCGCGCAGGGCAACAATTCGGGTGGCGAAGCTGCGCACCTCGGCGGAGCGATTGCTGGTTGGTGGGTCGCGCAACGGCCGCATCTTCTCGACGGGTTCTTCGATTTGTTCGGCCGTGCCGGAACAAAGGTCGGTGGCAAAACGCGCGCCGCTGCGCGCACCGCGCCAAGTGAAGCGGAGATTGACCGGATTCTCGACAAGGTTCGTGAGAAGGGGCTCGGCAGTCTGAGTGAGCGCGAGCGAACGACGTTGCGCAACGCGACCGATGAGAGGAAGCGCGATGGCCGCGGGTCGTAACGCCATTCGATTCGAAGTCCTCGGTCGGAGTGCATCGACGCGCGCACGCCGCGGCCGCGTGACCACACCGCACGG
>JBEIJG010000448.1:0-2885 GCA_040380385.1 Phycisphaeraceae bacterium
ATCGAGTGAAGTGATCGAGTGAAGTGATCGAGTGAAGTGATCGAGTGAAGTGATCGAGTGAACGGCTCGAAGCGCGATACGCCTGTCGTGCTCACGGCGTTTGAGAGGCCGATACAGCACGATCCTCAAGTGGTTGAATCCACCACGCTGACACAAACCAGTCACCGCTGTAGCGGAGAAAAACCGGACCGAGATCCGCGCGATCTTCTGGCAAGGCGAAGAACACGTCCGTCGCGCCCGGCGCATACGCCCACGCCGCACAACTGAAACTGCCGTAGCCCGTACCTTCGATCGGAAAGATCGCAAGCCGCGGAAGCGATACGGAAACAACACGTACAAGCGCGGATTGATCGGCCCCGCGCACGCCACGCATGTAGCCCGCCTCGACAGCCCATCCCCAGCCGGGTGGGAAGCTCGCGCCATAACCCTCCACGGGATCAATTCCGGTCACCTCGATGTTGTCCCAAACGGCACCCTTCGCCACGCGACCAGTCCAGGCGTCGACCGGTGTGTACACACTTGGCTCGATCGCAGGCCCTATCGCCACCGACTCCAGAATCGACCGATCGAGCCAAAACGCGACTATCCGCGGCACACGCAACTCGACGAGCGCCGAAGCCACAAGCACGATCGCAATCGGCGTCAACCATCGCCACAGCGCAATCGGCACCACGCGTGGCCGACGCTTGGGCAGCGCCGCACGGGCCGCGCATGCCACGAAAATCCGCAGGAGGAAGAAGCCTCCGATGAGAAGACCAGCGAGCAGCGCAGTCAAACCAGCCGAGAAGTTGCCTGCCGGACTGAAATCCGTTTGGAGTACCAACACACCGAGTAGCCCAGCAAGCGCGAACATCGGCCAACCCGGCCCAGCTGCCGTACGACGCGCCCAGCGCGTGTGACCTTCGCCAAGAAACGTACCCACATCGTTGCGATCAAACGCGCGACCACACTCTGGGCAGCGTCGGTCGGCGGTTCGCACGAGGTCGAAATCACAATCGATGCAGCGCACGCGCACAGCCTACCACGCGTGCACTGCCCCTGGCCCATTCACCGATTGAACGGACCCTCGTTCACCCAATGAAATCCGCGGTTCAGGAGTAGAAAATCTCGAGGTTCGCGCAGTGCACACAGAGCCTCAACGCGTGTCCCTGCAATATCGCCCGAGATCCGCAGGCCCTTCTCGCCCTCGCGGGTGTAGGCAAGGGTGCCAACAAGTGGCGCCTTCGATGCGTCCTCCCCCGCAGCGACGGTCATCTCGCGAAGCTCGAGCGCGCCATCTTTGATCACGAGACTCCAGCGTCCGTTCACGCCCTTCATGTGTGTCACAATCGCCTGCTTCCATTCAGGGCGATCGATGATCGTGAAGTAGCGCCAGCGCGACTCGTCGGTCACCAGTGGCAGCACATCGACACTGTCGCGCCGGAACTCGACCACTTCCCACGTTCCATCGAGTTCTCCTTTGGGCGCAAGCGCGCCGTAGACGTAGCGCATCTCCGACATTTGCCAAAACATGAACGGCACCGTGAAGCCCACCCATGTGAGCTTCACGCCGAATGCAGTCCGGCGAAGCCAACGCTTCGTCCACGGCCCGCGCAAGTCGGCGCGCGGGACGGGGCGATTCAGCAGAAACATCCGCACAAGTCGCGGGACATCGGGCGTCGCAATCACAAGCGCCAAGGCAAGCAAGTGAAACGAGTAGATCTTGACGGGCACGTCGTAGAAGAGATTCAGCACGAACACGTTCGCCATCACGCCAGCAGTCCAGAGCGCGCCAACGAGTTGCGTTCGTCGGAAGCAAAGCAAGAGTCCACCGATCGTTTCCATCCAACCCGCGAACATCGTGTACGGCTGACTCGCGCCCATGAAGGTCCACAGCAATCCCATCGGCGATGAATCGCCGTAATCCTGCAGCAATCGCTGCATTCCTGGCTCTGGGAACTGCAGCCCAAAGACTTTGTTGATGCCGTAGCCGAACATCGCAGACGCGAGCACAAAGCGCATCCCGATCCAAAGCCCATCTTTCAACCATGGATACGACACACGCCGCCAGTCGATCAAACTCCAGATGGCAGCACCCGTGAGCGCGAAGACCACATGCGATGCAGACTGCACCCAGTTGTAGGTCGTGTCGCCCGAACCGTTCGGAAACACCGTGATTTCAAGGCCGAAAACGACCTTCCCAATCCAGGTGTAGAACGGCTGCACCGCTTGATCATGCCAGTATCCCACCATGCCGAGCAGTGGTACGAGTTGCAAGATCGCGGAGAAGAACGCGAAGGCGAAGTAGAGGAAAACAAAACGAAACGCGATGCGAGCGAGCGGCGACCAAGGCGTTCCTGCAGAATCTCCGTGCATTTCCGCAGCTTATCGAGAGTTCAGAATTCCGCGGGACTCAACGTGTGTGTTGTCACGCGCGACCGACGAGTAGGCGAATTTCTACCCGTCGGCCGCGCGGCGAACTTTCGATCTGTACGCGACACGTCGTCGGATCACACGCACATCACTCGAGCACTCGACGTCCGCCCAGTTCATCGACCACCGCGTTGAGCAACGTCTCGTTGCGATCCGCGGTGATCTCCCAGAACATGAATCCACCGAGATCATGTTCACGCAAGTAGTCGGCCTTCACGCCGATCGATTGCGTGTCTTCGTAGGAAACGAAGTGACCGCCGAATTGCGTTGGGTGATACGCCCACACAGCTTGCGCGATGGGATCCCAACGACGCACGTAACCGCCGGTCGAAACGAACGCTTCGATCCGCGTGAAGTCATCGACGCCAGTCGCGCCAGATGAACCGTCATCCCATGTTCCCGGTGCAACGCCGGTCGCTGACTGGAAGAGCCCATCATTCGTCGGGCCAACGCCCTTCCACGCACGCCCGTAA
>JBEIJG010000449.1:0-2884 GCA_040380385.1 Phycisphaeraceae bacterium
GCTTCGGCCTCTTCGATTGCAACGCGAACGGCATTCCCGATGCGTGCGACATCGCAAGCGGGTTCGAACTCGATGCGAATGCCGACGGTCGGCCCGATTCCTGCGACAACGATTGCAATGCGAACGCGATCAACGACGCGGTCGAAATCGCGGGCGGAGCAGCGGATGTCGATGGTGATGGTCGCCTCGACGCGTGCGAGCGAGCGGCCGGCGATGGCAACCTCGACGGCATCATCGGACCGGAAGATCTGACGATGCTGCTCAGCGCGTGGGGATCGAACGGCGTCCCGTTCGGCGATCTCGACCTGAACGGCACGGTCGCGGCGAGCGATCTCGCGGTGATCCTCGCCAACTGGGGTTCGCGGCTCTAACGCATCCGGCCGCGTTGCGGCGGAGCTGACGCCACCAGATCCGGGAAACGAGAAACGCGCTTTGTTACGCTGCCAATGTGCGTTCGGCGTCTCAGTCTTCGGAAACATCGGCACGGCTCGTGCGGCGGACATTCCTCGGTGCGACGTTCCTCGCTGTTGGAGCGGTGACCGCGCTCGCTGTCTTGGCGCTTGTTCCTCCGACCGAGCGTCCGACCTTGCCAAGCGACGCGATCGCGCGCGGCGAGGCACTGGAGCAGGCGCTGGTTGCGGCGGTCACCAAGGTGCGCGATCCCGCGGGGGAGACGTGGGCGATCGCGATCGATCCGGCCGACGTCAACGCGTGGCTTGCGACTCGGCTTCCGAAGTGGATCGAGCACGACCCGTCGCTTGCGCCCTTTGAGCGTGCCACGACCGTGCGCATCAGCGCGGACGATGGTGCGCTGATCGTGGATGCGCCGGTTGGCCCGGAGGCGCTTGGTTTGGTCGGAACGCTGCGAATGCCAATTGCACTCGATGACTCGCCGGGTGCGAAATTGATGGTCGACATCGGGGCGACGCGGATTGGCCTCCTTCCGGTGCCGATTTCGGAGAGCGGGTGGCAAGTTGCCGTCGTATTGGCCGAGGAACTCGCGCGCTTCGAGGCTCGGTATCCCGAACGCCGATTCCGTCTCGCCGACGGCCGATTCGTCGAAGTTCGAGCCATCTCCTGCGAGGACGGTCGCATCAAAATCCGCTTCGCCACGCTTCCTGCGAGCGCGTCCGGCCGCTGAACAGGGCGGCGCTCGATCGTCGCTCGCGCCCTCTGGCCACCGCAGGCGCGTCTCATCGCGATCGCTGGGCTTCCATTTTCCTCGTCGCGCCTTCGGGTTTCCCGGCGGCCACCGCTGCGATGGCTTCGGCTACATTGCGCCGTCTATGCCAGAGCTCACGATCAACGGCAAGAAGCACTCCTTCAAGCCCGGCCAGTCGATCCTGCAAGCCGCCCTCGACCAAGACGTTGAGGTCCCGCACTATTGCTACCACCCGGGTCTCTCGGTGGTGGCGAATTGCCGCATCTGCCTCGCTGAGGTCTGGCAGCCCAACGCGAAGACCGGCAAACTCGAGCCGTTCCCAAAGCTCGTGCCGACATGCCAGCAGTCCGCGGCGGAAGGCATGGTGGTGTACACCGATAGCCCGAAGGCGGTCGCAAACCAGAAGTCGGTGATGGAGTTCCTGCTCATCAATCACCCTGTGGACTGCCCGGTGTGCGATCAAGCTGGTGAGTGCCACTTGCAGGATTACTCGTACCAGTACGGCCGTGGTCAGAGCCGCTTCACCGAAGCGAAGAATAAGCAGCCGAAGAAGGACATCGGCCCGAACGTCCTGCTCTACAGCGATCGTTGCATCATGTGCACGCGCTGTGTGCGCTTCACCCGCGAAGTGACGGGCACGAACGAACTCATGGTCGATGGCCGCGGTTCGACCGAGCAAATCGACATTTTCCCAGGCATGGCGCTCGACAACGAGTTGTCGGGGAACGTCGTGGACTTGTGCCCGGTCGGCGCACTGCTCGACAAGGACTTCCTCTTCCAACAGCGCGTGTGGTTCTTGAAGAAGACCCCGTCGATCGACGGCATCACCGCCTCGGGCGACAACATCTCGGTCGAGCACAACGACGGCCGCGTGTATCGCGTGAAGCCGCGGCAGAACGATGATGTCAACAAGTGGTGGATCACAGACGAAGTGCGATACGGCTGGAAGTTCGTGCACTCTGAGTCGCGCTTGACGCTGCCCTCCATCAAGGGTCGCGACGCGTTTGATCCGCTGAAGCCAATGGAAGCGTGGCGCGAGGCGGTTGCCGCAGTCGACACGGCGATGTCGGCGTGTCGCTCCGTCAAGAACAAGAATCTCGCGATCCTCGTCAGTCCGATGCTTTCTTGCGAGGACGCCTATCACCTCGCGCGTTACGCACTGTCGATCGACGCGGAAGCAATGCTCGCCGTCGGTCCAGTGCCATTCCAGGGCGAAGACAAGACATTCCCCGGTGGCTTCACGATTCGCGCCGAGAAGGCGCCGAACGCTCGCGGCGTCCGTCGCGTGCTTGAGGCACTCGCCGCGGGCAAGCCTGTCGCGAACGCGCAGGGCTTCGAGCAGGCCATTGCAAGCGGCAAGTACGGCGCGGCGATCGTCACGGGCAACTACCCAAGCGATTGGGTGACGCCTGCACTCGCAGCGTCGTTGAAGTCGGTCGAGACCATCGTCGCGATCGACACGCTGCCGAATGCACTGACCGCGATGGCGACCATCGTGCTTCCAGGCGCCGCGTGGGTTGAGAAGGCGGGTTCGTTCGAGAACGCGACCGGTCGACTCCAGGGCTTCGAGCAAGCCATCGAGCCGACGGAATTCGCGAAGAGCGAATCGCAGATCGCACTCGATCTCGCTGCCGCACGCGCGGGTCGCGTGGCTGTGGGCTACTGCGCGGCTTCGACGCGCGCCGAGATGGCGAAGGTCGCTGGGCTTGAGTGCATGGCGAA
>JBEIJG010000450.1:0-2864 GCA_040380385.1 Phycisphaeraceae bacterium
GCGGCGCGTTGAGCAACTCGAACACGAGGTGCGCTCTGCTGAGGAAATCATCAAGCAACGCGACGAACAAGTTGACGCGCAAGTTGACGAGCGAGGTGAGGAGCGAGGTGACGAGACCTCGCCTGCCCGCGACGGAGCGTGAGCGCTTTGCCTGTCGCATCATGTCCCGTTTTTCACGTCAAGCCATTTCACATCACGTCATCTGACGTCACGTCATCTTGCAGCGCGTCATTTGGCGCGCTGGACGTAACGAGCCCAGTCGAGGTTGAGTTGTTGGCTCACCATCGGCTTGAGTCGCTTGATCGAGCCCGGCGGGAGCTCAATGACGAACTGCGCGGGCATGCGTGAGCTGTACCGGTAGAGGCGCGACTCGTAGCGCTCTTTTGTTTCGCCGGTTGAACGCAGTTTCTCACGCGTTGCTTCGTGGAGCGCGGTCACGCGACCTTTGCCGTCGACGAAGATCATGTCGAGGTCGATCAGGCAATCCTTCATCCAGTAGTTGAGCATCAATGCCCGCGGGTGGACGAAGATCATCGCGGTCCCTTCGGGGAACTTGTCGCGCGCACCCATGCCGGTCGCGCGCGTCGTTTCATCGAAGCAGAACTCGGCGTCGAATTGCTCACCGAGCAGCACGATGCGTTCCTTCGGCAGATCGCTACATGGCTTGGCCTCGAGGATGTCGTCCTTCGTCGGCACCGTGGCCGGCTTCTGCTTCGTCGGCTTGGCGGCAGGCGGTGTTGGCTTTCCGTCGGTGGGTGTCGACGAACCTTCTGCAGGCTGTGTTGTGGGCGGCGTTGAAGGTTCTGTCGTCGGCGGTGTTGAAGGCGGTGTCGAGGGTGGTGTCGAGGGCGGATCGAACGCAAAGAGCATCGATGATGCCGCGAAAACGCACGTGAAAGTTGCCACGCTCACAAGCGCGCGAGGTGATGTGAGGTGAGACAGTTTCATGGGCGTCTTTCGGTTCGACGTTTGGTTTCGATGATCGAGGTCACAAGCGAGGGACGCTATTCAAACGAGCCTGCGATCAGTTCCGCGCAGCATCAATCCCACGCAGCATCAATCCCACGCAGCATTCATCCCACGCAGCATTCATCCCACGCAGCATTAATCCCACGTGTTCGCAGCCTTGCCTGCGCGAGCGCTGGTCGAGCGTCCTGCAGTCGCCTTCCCGGTCTTCGCCGAAGTCGATGCTGCTTTCGTTTCAACGACGCGGCTGCTCTTGCGCGCGCCCGACTTCGTGGTCTTCGTGGTCTTCGCGGTCTTCGCGGTCTTCGAAGGCTTGCCATTCGCGTGACTATTCGCGTGACTATCGGATTCCACCGTGTCCGGCTCCCAACCATGCTCCCACGAACGTGGATAGTTGAGGTCGTCGAGTTCGAGCGCAGCCGTCGTTGGGTAGAGCGGCGCGAAGGTATCGCACATCACCGCAAGTTCGTTCGTGTGCGTCGCGCCGATCGTCGCTTCGGGTGTACCTGGGTGCGGACCGTGCGGGATCCCTTGCGGATGCAGCGAAAGTGAGCCAACTTCGATGCCCTTGCGCGCTTTGTAGTTGCCTTGCACGTAGTAGAGCACTTCGTCCGAGTCGAGATTTGAGTGGTTGTACGGCACCACGATCGCCTGCGGGTGGAAATCAAGCGGCCGCGGGCAGAACGAACAGATGACGAAGTTGTGCGCCTCGAACGTCTGGTGTGTCGGCGGCGGCATGTGATGCTTGCCGACGATCGGGCTGAAGTCGTCGATGTTGAAGCAGTATGGGTAGTAGCAGCCGTCCCAACCCACGACATCAAGCGGGTGGTAGCGGTACTCGTAGCTGTGGACGAGATCGCGACTCTTGATGCGCACCTCGTACTTGCCCTTCTTGTCGAAGGTCATTGGCATCTCCGGTGTGCGGAGGTCGCGCTCGCAGTACGGCGCATGCTCGAGGAACTGCGCAGTCTTCTTCGAGAGGTAGCGCGGCGGCGGCAGGATGTGCGAGCCGTTGACGCTCTCCATCAAGAGGAAGCGCGGTTCTGGTTCGCCGTCCTTCGGCTCGTCGAAGACGAACTGATAGATCGTGCCCTTCGGAATCACGATGTAGTCGCGCGGCCCGAACTTCAGCGCGCCGAACATGGTGAAGACCGTGCCCGAGCCGAAGTGGATGAAGAAACACTCATCCGCCATCGCGTTTTTGAAGTGATACTTCATCGGCTCTGCGGGAACGCAGACGCTGATCTCGACGTCGTTGTTGCCAAACAGAACCACGCGTCCGGTGACGGCATCACCCTTCGGCGGCAGCGGCGCGCTCTTCACATGGCGCATGCGCATCGTGTCGCGTTCGACGTACTCAACCTTCGTCGAGTAGAGCTGCTTCCATCCGATGACTTGCGTCGGTGGATTGATGTGGTAGAGCGTCGAGGTCGGTCCGACGAAACCTTCGGTGCCGAACACTTCTTCTGCATACAGCTTGCCGTCGGGGCGGCGGAATTGAATGTGGCGCTTCGAAGGGAGTTTGCCGAGCTTGGTGTAGTAGGGCATTGAGCGAGTCCTGCGATTCAATTCCTGCGATTCGATTCCTGCGATTCGAGCTTTGAGGGCGACGAGTTTACCCCGCAGAGGTCTGGCGCAGTCGCGGGGAAACGGCGCGTTTTCGGAGTGTCGCCGCTATCGGGTCGTCACCGGCGCGGGCGGGACGGACGGAATCGGCCGCGGGTCCTTCTCGATCTTGTCCTTCAGGTGCGCGATCGCCGCGTCGAGCTGCGCATCGCCGCCCTTGAAGGTCGCATAGGGAAGATTGTCGACCACGATGTCTGGCTCGACGCCATGGCCTTCAATAAGCCACGCGCCCGACTCGTCGAACACGCCAAACTCGCCAGCACTTGCGAGCC
>JBEIJG010000451.1:0-2854 GCA_040380385.1 Phycisphaeraceae bacterium
GGAACCGTTTGACGGTCCGCCGCCTCTGCGCCTCGAGCCTGCGGTTCTCGACTTTGGCATCATCGCCCCGGGCAAGCAAGCTGAGGGCGTTTGCAAACTGATCAACACAGGCACGAAGGAACTTGAGGTGTTGACGGTGCAGCCAGGCTGCAAGTGCACGGCAATCACCGACATCGCGGGACAGAAGATTCCGGTGGGTGGATCGATCGATCTCAAGGCCGCGATGACCGCACAGTCCGCGCCTGGAACGAAGCGCGCCGACATCAAGATTCTGATCGATGGCTACACGGAAGTTGTCACGCTCGGCCTCGTGAACGAAGTCTCGCTTCCAATTCGCGTGAGCCCTGCCTACCTCAACGCAGTGAAAGGTCAGCCGCAGTCGGGCCGAATTGTGGTCGAGTCGATCGACAAGCAACCCTTCCGCATCTGCTCGATCGGTGGAAAGGCGCCCAACCTCGTCGGCTTCGACGCAGCAAATGACGAGCCGCGTAGTCAGTACCTCGTCGACTGGGACTTTGCTCGTGACTTTCCCGAGGGAGTGGCCCCGCGATACTGGATCATCGAAACCGACCGTGCCGATTGCCCGTTGGTCGACGTGTTCGTGCGGCATGAGTCGAGCCTCCCACGGCCCGCACTGAAGTTGACCGACTATCGCCACACCTTTGGTCGTCTCGAGGAGGGCGCTTCGTACGAGTTCACCGTGGACGTCTCGGATCTTCCCGAGTCGGAGCGCGTCATTACGGCTGCGAGTTCTTCGAGCGCTGCACGAATCGAGTTGATCGGCTCAGAGCGCGAAGGAAGCATCACGCATGTGAAGTTGAAGGTAACTCCGCAGCCAGGAACCATCGGCGTCCAATTCATCCCGTTCAATATCTACACCAACTCGAAGCAGCAGAACGTTGCCGTCTGGGGCCAATGGGTTCCCAAGGGAACCGTTGGCTGCTTTGGACGCTGAGTTCGCGCGGGCAGTTGATCCGCTCCATCAGGTCGAATCTCTCGCACACGCGATGCCACGGCATCGCGTGTGTGTCTTTTGTCGATATCGGCGTTCTTAGAGTCTCGACCGATGCCAACGCAGCTCACTGCAGGCCGGTCAACACCATACGAATACCGACATAGGCGAGCAGCACAGAGAGGATGCTCCGAATGAGGGTCGTTGGAAGACGGTACACCAGTACCGCACCAAGCGTCCCACCGATCATGGCCGACGGGGCGAGGATCGCGGCAAGCCAGAGCGAATCGGACAACGTGGCGTTTGTGGCACCACTTTGTCCGAGGTTCATCAGGCTCGCGTTTTTGGCAATGGCGCCGATGACGCACGCCGCGATCATGACGCACGCCGAAGAAGCGACTGCTTGGCGGAGCGGGATCTTTCCAAACTTGCGGAGGATCGGGACCATGATCGCGCCACCGCCGATTCCAAGGAGTCCGGAGAGGAAGCCCCCAATTGCGCCTGTCGCGAGGGCGAGACCCCATCGGGTCGCGCCGATGGGTGACTCTGGTGCGTCGGGCTTTCGTCGAAGCAATCCAACGATTTCGGATGTCGACGCGTAGCAAAGGAACGCACCAAATACGGTGTAGAGCCACGCTGCATGGATCACGTTGCTGGTGAAGACGCCGAGGAGCGCCATCACTGCTGCTGTTGCAGCCATCACCGGAACCACATCGCGGCGAATGGTGCCTCGTCCGCGATGCTTGCGGGTCGCCGCACTCGCCACGAACACATTCGCAATCAATGCGGAAGCTTGGTAGAGGTGGTAGTTGGGTCCAAGGAGGAATGTGATCGTGGGAATAATGAACACCGATCCGCCGAGACCAAGGAGTCCGCCGAGAGTTCCACCGATCAGTGCGATGGCCGCCACGAGGGCAATTTGGATAGGTGTCCACTCCACAGACGGTCAACCTAGCATCCCCACGAGGTTGATGGGGTGTTGAAGGCAATACCGGGCTGAATCGCAGCAGCGCACTTTCTGCGGAATTGATCTTTCTTCTTCGCTTCATCACGCTGTTCGCAGGCAATCTGGGAATCAGATCGTGACACCACGCGTCGTCGGGATACGCTCCGAGGCCTGCGGGCAACGGCTCGGGAGCGGCGTTCCATGCGTGCGTCCGAAGACTTCGCCACCGCATATTTTGTGGAAGCGCAAAGCTTTCTGGCGTTGCGTGATCCAAGTCAAACCGCGCATGCTTTCGTGGCAATCTCAGTCGACCTGATCCTGCATGCATCCAAGTAAGCAATCCGCTTCCACATCGATCGTCCAACGCGAGCGGCCTCATGCGTCGTTGCGCGCGGGTGCTGTTGGAGTGTTTGTCTCCGCGATACTCGTTGGACTTGGTGTGGCGACAGGACGCGTGGCCGAGAGTTCGGCGGAACAAGAACCCGCGGTTGAAAGTGCGCACGAGGACACGATCGAAGTGCGTGCGTCGAGCGGGGCAGAAGCGAGGGACTCTCGCGCCGCCGCCTCGAATCGGCAAGTGCATCAAGCGGTTGGAGCGCAAGAACCTCGCCGCGCGAATGCTCCGCTGGGTTACGCGATTGCTCGTGGTACGCACTCGTCGCAGTTGACGCGTCAAAGCATCGAGCACCACTCGGTTGTTCGCTGGTGCAGCGAACTCGCGCAAGAAATCGTCCAGTACCGGAGCACGACAGCAGCGGATGGCACACGTGAGGACGTGCGAGCCATCGCGACGCGAGAAGCGCCATCCATCGCTGACAAGCAGATCTACGCAGATGGCGGCCAATCGATGGCGATCGCTGCGCTTCGCTCGTTCGATGCGCGACCAGTTCGTGCCGTGCGGATAGTGCGTATGGTGGTGACGGCCTACAGCCCTGATGAACGAAGTTGTGGAACGA
>JBEIJG010000452.1:0-2854 GCA_040380385.1 Phycisphaeraceae bacterium
AACGCAAGCATCGGAATGAGCGACGCAAGCGCGCGGCAAAGTGCAAGGAGCAGCGTGCTTGCAATCGACTTCGTATGAAAGCGGTCGTAGACGACGATCGCGACGGCAAGCAGCGCAGTCGCGACGACAACCGCAGTGCCCGTGCTTGCGGCGAGCGCGAGCGCGATCGACGTAGCGAGTAGCGTGAAACCCACCGCGAATGCAGCGCGTCGCCCAACGCGTCCGCTTGGAATTGGCCGCGCAGGGCGTTCGCGCGCGTCGATTACCGCATCGAACGCGTCGTTCAAGATCATTCCGCCGACATACGCGAGCATCGGAATCGCGAGCGGGCTGAGGAATTGCACGGCACCGAGCGGCGTGCTGAGTGGATCGAGAGGCCCGTCCGGACCTGGATGCGATTGGAATCCCCCGAACCAGGTCACGATGCCGCGCTTGGGTGCATGCTCGATCGCGAAGGCACACGATCCAATCGTTGCGCCAGCGATCGCATTGGAAAGCACCGTCGGCAGATTCGAAATGCGCGCAAGTTCGAGCCACGCGCGAAGTGTTGTTCCGCGCGACGTACGCGAGGTATTCGACGCCGACGCCTGCGTTGTCACGTGCGCACCTCATCAGCGCCGCCGCTCGCCGAGTTGTCATCGCCACTGTCGCCATCAACGACATCACCATCATCGATCGCATATCCCGCGCGCTCAAGCGCAGCGCGTGTCCACGCAAGTTCTTTCGCAATTCCTGCGGCCAAATCGCGTTCGCGCAAATGCGGCGGAAGCACGGTCCATGCGTAGGTTTCGACTTCGAAAATCGGCGGGTCGACTTTCGATGCAGCCGCAAATGCAGCGGGAATCTCTTTCGCGGTCGTCGAAAGTCGCGAGATTGCATCGAGGTGAACAGGCACATGAAAGTGCGTGCGCCAAAATCCATCGGGCATCGCATCGAGCGCGAGACCGAGATCCTCGAAGAATCGCACTTCACCGGAACCTGCGAGAACGCACGTCTGATGCAGGTACCTTGATTCATCGAATTGCGCGAGTTCTGCGAGTTCCTTCGGTGCGCCGTGGCACGAAAGCGCTGCACTCACTTGGATCTTGCCCACTCGAATTGCGTTGCGTGCGTAGAGCTCGAGCACTTCATCTTGCTCTTCGAACATCACTGCGCTGTGACAGATATCGTGACAAACGCCGAGATACGTACGCGTTGCATCGCTGCTGAAGCACTGATCAAAAAGGCTCACAACATGTTCTGCACGATCGAGCAAACAACCGGGTTCCGGTTCGAGATCAATCGTCACGCGCACGCCTGTGCGATCTTCGATCTCACGCATGCGTTCTGCGACCCACTCGAGTTGCGAAGCCGCGAGTCCAACACTCGCGCCGCAACCCTCGTTGGTGAAATCACTGCGCCAACCAATCGGTACGGTTGAGATGGATGCAGTTCGTGTTCCTGGCTCGACGAGTGCGGCGAGGATGCGCGCGAGATCGAGCGTGAAGAGCGATCGATTTGGATCTGCCCAATGCGGGTGATAGACGCGCGTCTTGACTGTTTCACCGTGGAAGTCGCCGTATGGAAATCCGTTGATGGTCCGCACCGCGAGGCCACGCTCTTCGAGCCACGCGCGGAATCGCACGATTCCTTCAGGTTCTGTCAGCAGATCACGCGCGCTCTGTGCGGAAAGCCAAAGACCGATGCCAAGCGTTTGCTGCGTTTTTCTGGTGTCAGCACTGACCAGTTCGCGTACGCGTACTGCGTGCTGATCGAGCATGGCTTTCGTCCGAGCGAGTGTTTCACCCGGGTGGACGTTCGTGCAGTAAGCGAGTTCGGCGATCGGTTTCATAGAAGTTGCAGGCGGTCGCTTCCATTGTGCCACGGTTCCTGCAACGATTGGGCCCATGCGCATGTGCACCGCGTTCTTCATCGGACTTTCGAGTGTGATCGGACTCGCGGGACTTGTTGCGTGGGCGCCGCCGGCGATGCCTTTGCGCGCCAGCGCGGAAGCCTTCGTTGCGTCGCTGTCCGAACGCGAGCGCGCCAAGTGCTTGCGACCACTTGACGCAACGGAACGCACGAACTGGTATTTCGCTCGAGGCGAGCGCGCGGGACTCTTCTTGCGCGATATGGACAGCGAAACGCGCGCCGCGACGCTCGCGCTCGTTGACGGATTTCTCTCGGCTGCAGGTCGAGAACAGTGGCGACTCATTCGTGTGGTCGAGGCGATCAATGGTCGCAACGAAAAAGCCGCGGGCATCTCACCGCCGACCTACGGCGATGACCTCTACGCGGTGCACTTCTTCGGCGCGCCAAGCGACCGGGCGTGGGCGTTCGAGATCGAGGGCCACCACTTTGTGCTGCACGTGGCGGTGACTGATGGCGTCGCAACGGTGACGCCAGTGTTCACGGGGTCGTTTCCTGCGGAGGTCGCTGAGGGCGAGGACAAAGGCAAGCGTCCGCTCGGAGCGCCGGTTGCGGTCGCGTTTGAACTCGCTCGGTCGCTCGACGAAGCGCAGCGTGCGAAGGCGCGCATCATGGATAAGCCGCCCGCGGATGTGATGTGGGCGGTCGGCGCCGATGCGAAGGCGCCCGAACCACGCGGCGTCGCACGGAGTGAGATGAATGACGCGCAGAAGGCGCTTGTCGATCGTCTTCTTGCCGAGCACGCCGGGCTTCTCGATGCGCGCGTCGCCGACGCGCAGTTGCGCGCGTGGCGCGCGAAGCCGGGGAGCGAACTCGTGTTCGCGTTCGTGGGCGAGCCCGACCTCCACAAGCCGCACTACTACCGCCTGGCGACGGAGTTCTTCACGATCGAATACGACTCGACGAACGCCGATGCTTCGCATGTCCATTGCGTGTGGAGCGACCC
>JBEIJG010000453.1:0-2850 GCA_040380385.1 Phycisphaeraceae bacterium
GACAAGTCGCTCGCACCGACGTCGCCGTCACCGTCGAGATCCGCCGCGGCACCCGCGGCACCCCACGATGCGAGAAGGAGCGAGAGATCGCTCGCGCCAACCATGCCGTCCTTGTCGAGATCGGCGACGCAGATCGGCGCGAAGCACTCGTCGGGGAAGCCATCGCCATTTGCATCAACGCTCGAGCCATCGGCGATGTCGCAGTCATCCGGCACGCCGTTCTCGTTGCAGTCGTTGGTCGACTCCGCGGTCGCGCGCAAGCACCATGTGCCGACGAAGCCGCCGCCGAGGTCGTCAATGCGAAGGAACTCATCGGCATCTCCGCTGAGATCGTTCGGATCGATGACGCCATTCTTCCCAACAAGCCACGATGTGAACGAAGGTGCCGTTGAATGCTTGGCGCCAGGGAAGTCCGTCCACAGCACAAAGTCGTGCACGATCGCGCCGACGAAGAACGACGTTCCCGCGGGGCCAACGTAGATGTCCTCGATGTCCGCCGACTCGTACGTGTTCGAATCGGGGAACTGAACCATGGTCGCGGCATGCGCGAGTACGCGCGCGTCGGACGGATTCCCGTCGCCGTTCGGGTCGCTCCAGAGATACACGTCGACCGGCTTCCCGATTGGAAGTAGCGCGTGCAAAACCTCGATCGACGTGATGTGTTCGGCACCTTCTGCAATCGTGTACTGCACGAGCCACGCCATGTTTGGCGCGTCGCTCGACACATACACCTCTGCGGTGCCATCGTCGCGGCGATACGACTCAGGAAGATCTGAGCCAAGTTGGCATATGTCTGGAATGCCGTCGGGTTGGCAATCTGCGGCGCCAGCAGCGATGTCGATCGAATCAGGCAGCCCGTTGCTGTTGCAATCTTCGCACGCGTCAGGAATGCCGTTTCCATCAAGATCGGCCACCGAGCCCGCGGCGAGTTCACACTGGTCAGGAACGCCGTTCGGTTGGCAGTCGGTCAGTACGCCTGTCGCGAGTTCGCAGTCGTCGGGAATGCCATTCGAATTGCAATCGTTGTTCGCGAGTTGGCATTCGTCTGGAATGCCGTCGAGTTGGCAATCGAGACTTGTTTCTGCGTAGATATCGCAGTCATCGCGCTGGCCGTTGTTGTTGCAATCTTCGTCGCGGAAGCCCTTCGCGCGCACGATCCACTCGCCAGGGAATCCGTAGATATCGATCTGGCCGAAGAGTTCCGCAGACGCGATGTCACCCGGATCGAGTGTGCCGGTCGGGCTCGACGCAATCCACGATCGTCCAGAACTCGGCGTTCCGAGATCGATGGGTGCAGCGCCAACGCCTGCGTCGACCGTGACAAGCGCGCCAACGAAGAACGACGTTCCCGCCGGACCGATGTACGTGTCGTCGATATCGATGACTTGCAGTGTGCCCGTGCCCGGGCCTTGAATTGTGATGATCTCGCTTGTCAAGAGCACCGCGTCGTACGGATAGCCGTCGCGATTTGGATCGGACCACACGTGGACGCTTGCACCCGATTGCGGCAGTAGCCCTTCGCCCCAGGCAACGCGGACATCACGGAGAATCTCGCCGCCTTCTTCCACTTCGAATCGATTGAACCACGCAAAATCGGCCGCGCCAATGAGGCCAATCGTGTTCTCAATCGAGCCGTCGTCGACCTTGTAGGTGATGATCGGAAGTTCGGCTTGGCATTCGTCGGGAATGCCATCGCCTTGGCAATCGGCACTTGTGCCTTGTGCGAGATCGATCGAATCCGGGATCGCGTTGTCGTTGCAATCTTCGCACTCATCCGGCACGCCGTTGCTGTTGAGATCGGTGCTTGTGCCGTTCGCGAGATCGATCGCGTCTTCAATGCCATTGACGTTGCAATCGGGGAAATACTCAAACGCACCCATGTCCACGATGGGTGCTTTCCCAAGACCCGTATCGGCAACGTCCTTCGCATCATCGCGCCGCGCGAGACCACCGAGATCGATCGGCCATGCTTCGGTCGTGTCGTCGTCGCGATCGATGTCGTAGGTGTCTTGCGGGATTTCGAAGTTGTTTCCGGCGTCAATCGCAGGCGCGCCAGTTCCGATGCGGTAGTCACGCGCGTCGGGATTGGCGAAGTTCGCGTCGCCTGAAACGTTTCCTTCGCCTGCAAGGGGCAAATCGAACATCGAATACGTCGCGTTGACTGGCCCAGACATCGCGTTCCCGACAATCACGCTGTTGTGTACGACGGCGGGATCGCCCGCGAGTGCTGACTTTGAGATGCCGAAGCTGTCGTTGTTCGCGATCGTCGATTGGATCACGGTCACATCACCGGAGTAGGTCAACACGCCGCCACCGTCGGGCCCGGTGTTTCCGCAGATCGCGCTGCTGATGATCGTGATGTCGCCTTCATAGGTTGAAATCACGGCACCGTTGTCGGCGGCATTGTTGAACACGCGACACTGGATGAACGTGAGCGAGCACTCGTAACAATCCACGATCGAGCCGCCGCCGGCAGAATTCGAAATGAAACGGCAATCGATGAACGTCGCGGATCCGCCGTAGCCCGACCACACACCTCCCGCGCCACCTGCGCGATTGGAGATGAAACGGCAGCGGCGGAAGACCGGATTGCCACCCGAGCAGACGCCGCCAGACTGATTCGTGCTGCCGTCGCGCAGCGTGAAGCCATCGACGATCGCGGTGCCGTCGGTCTGACTGATGTTGAGGAGTCGGGCTGTATCGCCGCCGGTGATCGTGGCGACGAACGCATCAGGGTTGCGCTGATCAAGTGAGGTCTCGCCACCTGCGAAGCCGCCGTACAGCGTGAGGTTGTTGCGAACATCAAACGGCGTTGAGCCGGGCGAGTACGTACCGTCAGCGACCCAGATC
>JBEIJG010000454.1:0-2849 GCA_040380385.1 Phycisphaeraceae bacterium
CCGATCCTTGCGCGATTCGAGCGGGAGAGTGCTTTGGACGCCGAGATCCGCGGCGCACCCGTGCGCTGGCGCCGCATGTGGTCGACCGCGGCGAACCCGACGGTGACGAACACGGTCGCGGTGTCGGCGGATAGTGCGCGCGTCGCGGTGATCGATGCGGATTGCGGAATCGTCGTGCTCGAGGTCGCGGACGGTACGGTCCTTGCGACGATTCCATGCGATGAACCGATTCCGAACAGTTGCGCCATCGCACTTGCCTCCGATGGCACCATCGCGATCGCACGCAGCCGACTCGAACTCCGGCCGATCGACAACCCCGCGCGCGTCATCGCGACGATCGACCCCGATGTCGGAAGCCTTCGCGCGATCGCGTTCTCACCGAGCGATCCCACGCTGCTCGCGGTGGCGGGACACGGCGGTGCGGTGCTTCTCGAGCGCTCGGACGACGGCCTGCGTGTAGTCACTCGCTTCGAATCCCCGCAGGCGAATCAGGTCGCGCTGCGTTGGACACCAGACGGCCGCCGACTTGCGATCGGCGGATGGGACCGCACCGTGCGGCTGCACGATCCGTTGCAGGCGCGTCCGCTGTGGACCGCGCGTGGCCATCACGATGCGGTGTGGAGCATCGAGATCGACACACGCACGGAACCGGCGCGCATCCTCTCCGCCGGCGCGGACGGCTCGCTGCGGCTCTGGCGGATCGAGGATGGATCCGCGATCGCCGCGATCCCGCTTGCCGACGACATCGTCTGGTCGCTGGCCGCCGCGCCCGATGGCTCGCTGGCGACGGCGTCGCAGGGCGCGCTCACGATCGCCCCGCCGGAGGCGCGCGATGCATGGATCGGCCGCGGCTCGATCGAGCCACACTCGCGCACGGGCCGTGCGCTGCGCATCGATCCATCCACCGCGGCGCGCCCCGAGCCGCGCCTCTCCGAAGTCGCGACTGGCCTCGAGAAACGCCTTCCTCCGATTCCAGGCGAGGGCCTCGTCTCGCGCGTAGCGATCGCGCCCGATGATTCGACCGTTCTTCTCCTGCGGGAGTGCGGAACGATCTCGCTTGTCGAGACGGCGACCGCACGCGTGCGTTGGTCGACGATCGCCCTCCGCTCCGACGACATTCACGAACCACAGGGCATTCCGTCGCTCGCGCTCGACGGCGTCGACCGCGGCGTTTTCGTGGCGTCGCGCACGCTCGGCTGCGTGGCGCTCGATGCGCGCGATGGGCGCGAGCGTTGGCGGCTCCCGATCGGTGCAAGCTGCACCGATGTCGCCGCGTCGACCGACGGCCTGCGCGTCTTCGCCGCCGACCGCGACGGACTCTCGTGGCGCTCGATGCGCGCGACGGCCATGTCCTCGCCGAGTCGCGCCGACAGCGCACGCGGGCGTCGTGCATGGCCGTCACGCCCGACGGCTCACGTCTCGTGACCGGCGGCGCCGACGGAACCCTGCGCATCCTCGACGCGGATACGCTCGAGGAACAACTGATGCTCCTTCTCTCGGAGGAGCAGCTGCGCTCGCTGTGGTGCGACGACAACGCGATTCACGCGGTCGACCGGCTCGGCGTTGTCCGCGTGCGCTGAGCGCTTCAGTTCTCACTTCGCGAAATCCACGCGCACGCTCTCGCGCTCAAGCCCCGTCGCCTCGAAGAACGCAAACGGCTGAAGTCGTGCGACCGACGCAAGCCACGCATCAGGCACGATCGTCAAGCGTGTGTTGAATGCCTTCGCAACGCCGTTGTAGTACGTGCGTGCCATGGCGATGCGGCTCTCGGTGATGACGAGTTCGCGTTGCAACGCAAGAAATGACTCCGAAGCGTTGAGACTCGGATATCCCTCGCGAAGCAGCATCAACGTTGGGGCCAAACCAACGACTTTCGCACCGGAACCCCGAGCTTCCTCCGGCGAAATCGCATACTGCGAACGAAGCAGCGCAACCAACTGCTGCGTGTCACGCTCGTGCATGGCGAAACCCTTCACGCATTCCGCAAGTCGCGGAATCAAATCATGGCGGCGCTTCAACTCGACATCAATGTTCGACCACGCACGTCGCGCGCGTTGACGAAGTCGCAACATGGAGTTGAACACCGTCAGCGACCATGCGAGTCCGTACATCGCCGCGAAAGCAGTCACCGCACCGACATAGATCGCAATCGTGGTCTCTTGGAGGAAACGCCCATTTCGTTCCGCAATCACTACGCCAACGACGAAGAGAATGAAGCCGAAAATGGCCCAAAGCCACGTGCCCCACGCGTATCCGCCTGAAATCGCCTTCTCATCGCGCACCGAGATGAGGAAGTGCACCTGATCTGCGCTGTGCGCGATCTCGGCGGCCACCGCGTCCTTCCGTTCGCGCGCCATGCCCATCACGAAGATCGGCTCGTGCATCGGAATCGCCACCTCCGTGAAGGTGCGGCGATGATCGGAGTTGGATACCGCACCCGGCGGACCCTTGCCGTAGTAGAGCGAGTCTCCGCGCCCGACCGTGCGGGAGAACACCGTGCGCGGCTCGAGGTTCGCACCTTCGGGGCGGATGAGGAGATGTCCCGTATCGTCGAGCAGGTAGAACGGCGCGGATTCACCGCCGGAGGCGACCGTCGTGACGCCCGACTCGCGACGCGTCCGCGTCTGCGTGCGACCCTTCGAATCGGTGTAGGTCTCGATGACGGTGCGGCTCCAGTGCTCGCCGACCGTCCAGCTGTACAGGACGCACTTGCCGCCCCAGAGATACGTCGTAAACGGCTGCGATGTCTCGGCGGTGCCCTTCAACTCAACATCACCGATGAAAACGCCAGCCGTCTTTGACGTCGGCATGTCATCGATGAAACGTCGCATGCGCGAAGCGCGCACCGC
>JBEIJG010000455.1:0-2841 GCA_040380385.1 Phycisphaeraceae bacterium
AACACATCCGCCGGGAACCGTCGACGCGCTTCCTCCCGATCCCCTTCGTACAGTGCCGAGAAGCATGTATGCACCGCGATCAGGCGGTCGTTCGAAGGGTCGGACTCGACATGATCCCGGAGCATGCGAACGGAATCTTACGGAATCGCTGCCCGCGATCCGATGCCCGGACGCTTGATTCGCAAACCGCCGGCGTCACGGCGGTACTTCGACCGTACAGAATGGATGGCAGTGCACGAGGATCCAAAAACATCCGACGGGATATCGCAAGGCTCCGACTCGGCGTCCGCGCCGATGGACGCCTCTCGATCGGCGGCGGAAGCACGGCAGCGGTTGGTCGAGCAACTGCTCGCCCGGCATGCGTCGGGTGAGGGTGGGGCGCTGGAAGCACTCTGGCGCGAGATCTACGCGGAGGTTCACCGTCTCGCACGCACGATGCTCTCTCGCGAAGGCGCTCGGCGTCCGATCGATACCACCGTCCTCGTTCATGAGCTCTTCCTCAAAATGGGCGGCGCGACCTTCGAGAATCGCGCACATCTCTTCGGCTCGCTTGCCCGGATGATGGGGCAGATCGTGATCGACGCGGCACGCAGGGCGACCCGTGAGCGTCGTGCCGGCGAGTACTTCGCCGACGAGGCGCGTGCGGGCGCAACCGACGGACGCGGGCTCTCGCTCGATACGCAGGCGATCGGCTTGCCTCGCGATGGCACGGGCGAACTGAGCGCATCCGTAATCGACGCGCTCGCACGGCTCGATAGGCTCGCTCCACGCGCGGCCGCGGTGGCATGGCTTCGCTTCGTGGGTGGACTCACTATCGAGCAGTCCGCGATCTGCCTCGACATTTCGGAGCGCACCGTGAAGACCGACTGGGCGTTCGCGCGTGCGTGGATGCATCGCGAACTTTCTGGGAGCGACGGGAGCACGAGAGGAGCCTGAAGCGCTGGAGTGGGGTCGAGCGGGGAAAGATCGCGGGACGTGCGGTACGCCCGCGGGTGGATCTGAAAGGCGGTCACAAAGGAGATCGGCATGCAGCATGCACATGGAAAGGGACCGGATGCGACGCACGCGGCAGAGCCGTCGGCCGCAGACCGGCGTCGCTGGGATGAGATTCAACGGCTCTTCGAGCTTTGCCGAGAGCAGTCGAGGGACGAGTGGCACGCGGTGCTTCGGGCCGAGTGCGAGGGCCGCGAAGGCATCGCGTTCGAGGTGATGTCGCTCCTCGTTGCGGCCGAGAACCTGCCGCCGATTGAGGAATCAACGACAGTCACTGGATGAGCAGGGGCGATCGTTGCCCGACAACTTAGGCTTCAACGCTTGCATCAACGCTTGCATCAACGCTTGAATCAACGCTTGAATCCTTGCGGCTTGTCCCGCTGCCTTACCGAGGAGTTTGAGATGCGTATCGGATCGGTGGTTGGAGTCGTCGCGTCGTCGTTCTTCCTCGTCTGTACAGCCTCGCCTGTGATTGCAGCATTCGGCGACTGTCCAAGCGTCATCCATGTCCCAAAGCAGGCCGCGTCGATCAACGCGGCGGTCGCACAGGCGTGTCCCGGTGTGCCGCTTGAGATCGTGCTTGCGCCCGGAACCTGGACGATGGAGATCGACACGGGCGATCCGCTCATCGACATCACGATCCGCGGTGTGGATAAGAAGAACACATTCGTGACAAGCGGGAAGCCAGGGTCGCTTCTCAATGCGCGGTATGGCGCGACGGTGCTCTTGAAACACCTCACAGTGACCGAGTCCGCGGAGAGCGGCTCACCCGCGGAAGATATTGCGTGGGATCTGTACTTCGAAGACTGCATCGTTCGCGACTGTTCCGGCTCGTTTCTTTATGAGCGTCCATCGACGCGGCCCGCAGCAACCCAGTCACGCTTTGAATCCTGCGTTGGATCGTCGTATGCCGTGCTCTATCTCGAAACGCAAGACGTGACAGAGTGTGAGTTCATCGATTGCGTGCGACCAGTCATCTCGTGGGGAGGATCGACGATCGCAGATTCGTCGTTCGTGCGCTCGACGGGTCACGCAGTGCAGTACCGCAGCACGATCGAGATGCAACGTTGCCAATTCAGCGGCACCAATGGGAACGCCGTACTTGGGATTGGAATTGAGCCACTTTCGGCGACCATGTTGGATTGTCAGTTCATCGGTGGCACGCAAAGCGCAATGGTCGATACACACTTTGTTCCAGTGGATACCGAGTTCGGTGGTAGCCTGAGTTTGACGAACTGTACGTTCATCGACAACGCATCTTCGGGCATCGGTGGTGCGATGCACGTGGGCATCAATCGCTTGCTTTCACTTGTCAACTGCCAGTTCACTGGGAACAGCGCTTCTGGTCGTGGTGGCGCAATCGCGCAGGAGTTTGGCGGTTACGAGCAGCACTTTGAGGCAGTCGGTTGCACATTCATGACCAACGCCTCAAGTGGGAGCAGTGGTGGCGCAATCTCAGTCAACGGCTGGGATGGCTTCATGCGGCTCGACGGCTGCACCTTCCGCGAGAACAGCGCCCGCACCGGCGGCGCGATCATCGCAGACCGCAACACCTTCGTCATCGAGGACTGCACGTTCGAGGACAATGCGTCGACCCTGTACTACGGCGGCGCCGTCACGCTCAACATCGCGCGGAAGAACAGCGTGATTCGGCGGACGAACTTCACCGGCAACACGGCTGCGAGTTTCGCAGGCGCGCTTGACATCTACGGGTACATCAACATGCCCATCGAGGATTGCGTCTTCAGCGGAAACGTCGCAGCGCAGAACGGCGGCGCCATGGGGGCCAATCTGTTCGTCGACCTCGCTGTCCTCCGCTGCCGCTTCGAGGGGAACCAGGCGGCCACG
>JBEIJG010000456.1:0-2839 GCA_040380385.1 Phycisphaeraceae bacterium
GACCGACACCAATCGCTACATCGGCGCGACGGTCGCGAGTGGTTCCGAGGCGACGAACCTCTTCCGCTTCGTGATTCCCGGCTCGACGGCCGACATTGATGAGATCAAGGTGCAATGGGAAGGCTTCGCCGCCAACTGCACGCAAGTCGAGTTGTACGTGTGGAACAACGCGCTCAGCCAGTGGGGTGACTTCCAAGGACGCGTGGGACAGAACCGCTTCGTCGACAACTTCGCTGGAAACCAAGACGAAATGCTCGTGGCATCGATCCGCTCGAACATCGGGAACTACATCGCGGCCGACGGCTCGATGCGCTTCCTCGTCTACGCCGAGCGCCCGGCCGACGAGACATTCCACGACTACATGGCTGTCACCGTCATTCGCGCGGATGATCCATGCACCGGCGACCTCGACGGCAACGGCGCCGTCGACGGTGGCGACCTCGCCACGCTGTTGAGCGCGTGGGGCCCGTGCACAGGTTGCGCGGCCGACATCGACGGCAACGGCGCGGTCGACGGCGGAGATCTCGCCACGCTCTTGAGCGCGTGGGGCGGCTGTCCATGATGACCTGCTGATCGAGCGCTGATTGAGCACCCTCGGCGGCTCCCTCCGATCACCATTCGAACCTCCATTCAAATCAAACTGATCACCGAGTTCCGGCCCAGAAACCCCGTGTTTCTGGGCCGGCTCTTTTGGATGCAGCCCATTCGGTGGTAGTGTTCAACCTTCGCCGCTCTTCTCGATCCGCAATTCGGAAACTGTCGCTGATCGACCGAGTCGCATCTCGGGATACGCGCGAAGGACGAACTCATGAAGACTCTCGCCATCCCAACCATCCTGCTTGCAACCTCCGCCATCGTGCTCGGCCAACTCAGCGCGCGCGCGGAAGACGGACGCCGTGGCGGTCGTGGAGGCAGCGGCGGCGAAGGCGGCATAGCGGGTGCTTCGACCGACTGCGCAACCGCTCCCGATGCCCTGCCCGGTGCCAATCCTTTCGATACCTCAGGGGCCACCACCGATCTCTTGATCCCGGACGGCGCGGTCTGTGGCACACACATGATCTACAAGGCCGTGTATTTCCGCTTCACCGCCACACTGAACGGCCCGCACATCTTTGAAACATGCGGCGCCGAAGGCTGGGATACGCGCATCGCGATCATGAACGCGTGCGATCCGGCGGCTGGCGTTCTCAACTGTGACGACGACGGATGCTCCGGCACCTATCGCAGCCGTATGGGCGCCTCGCTTGTCGCGGGTACCACGTACATCGTGGCGATCGGTGCCTATTGGGCGAACGATGGCGGACTCGGGACACTCACGATTACGGAGCCAAGCGGTGGCGGCGGCGGCGGCGGAAAAGAAGCGCCGGACGTCATCGTGGGAGCGCTTCCTGACATCGCCAAGTACGGTTCGGTGGTCGTGAACGGCCAGACGATCATGGCCTATGCGTTTGGAACGACGAGCTGCAACATCGGCACCGCTCAACTGAGTTGGTACGGCGCGCCCGACAACCGCCACCCGTTCATCCCGACGAACATGTTCCGCTACCGCGGCGGACGCTTCGAGCAGATTGGAATGAGTTGGGGCAAGCATGGCTTCTGCGCACTGCAAGAGAACCTGTGTGGAACTTGCATTCCCGCTGCCGGTGGATGTCCACCGATCCTCGGCATCGGTTGCTCGGATCCGTACAGCGCCGGACTCAACGGCGATCAGGGCGGCCTCGGAACGCGAAAGGAAGTCAACGCCGCGACTGGCGGTTTCCCTGGCTCATACAACGTCGGAATGCCCGCAGCACCAGTCACGATTGGCCGACGCTTGCAAGTGGCCGCCAACGATCTCAACCCAACACAGAACGCGGGCGCGCGCTACCTGATCGAGGGCCAGTACATCCATCCCGAAGATGCTGCCGCCGGCAACGACGACAACAACGCCTCGTGGCGGCAATTCACGGTCGGCACACTCACGGGCGGCGCGTACAACCTCACCTACTCAGGTGCAACCAACCAACAACAGCCTGCGATTGAAGCATGGCGCGCCTTCGACACCGCCGTCTCGATTGTCACCTGCGACGTGCCGAACGACGGTCGTTTCCTCGCGGGGTATCGCGTGAAGGACAATGGCAACGGAACTTGGCGCTACGAGTACGCGATCCAGAACCTGAACTCGGATCGATCGGGTCGATCGCTGCGGATTCCTGTGCCGTCAGGGGTCACCATCACGAACGCTGGCTTCAAGGACATCAACTACCACTCGGGTGATCCGTTTGACCCAACCGACTGGTCGATCTCGACGTCGGGCGGCGCCATCGAGTGGACCGGCGGCACCTACTCTGTGAGCCCGAATGGCAACGCGCTTCGTTTCGCAACGCTCTACAACTTCTGGTTCGATGCGAACACCGCTCCGACCACCGCAAGCGCAAGCCTCGGACTCTTCAAGCCCGGAGCTCCGAGTGACCCTTCGTCCATGCCGCTCATGCTCGCTGCTCCTGCTGCACGCGCCAATCCAGCGGACTTGAATGGCGACGGCGCAGTCAGTGGTGCGGATCTCTCGCTCCTCCTCACCAACTGGGGCGGCTCGACGATCGGCGACATCGATGGCGATGGGTCGGTTGGTGCCGCAGATCTCGCGTTGCTGCTCGCTGCGTGGAGTTGATCGCATCGCGCATCGATGATGCACAAATCCGCGCTCGACCAGCAACCGGTTTGAAGAGGTCAAGGGATTCTGCTTCGCACGAAGGGCTCAATCCGATAGATTTCTGCGATGAGCCTCAAAATCGCACGCTGCTTGCCCGTCGGTCTGTTGGTGTTCTCCGGGCTGCTTGGCGCGTGCAGCACCCGAACC
>JBEIJG010000457.1:0-2834 GCA_040380385.1 Phycisphaeraceae bacterium
CTTTCGCGCGGATCCCGCCAAAGCGAGCGCTCGTTGCTTTCGCGGTCGCGCCTGCGGGCGCTCCCTGTGGCGTGGTCTACGCCAGAGCGAGCGAAAGCGAAGCGAGTCGCGAGCGCTCGTTGCTTTCGCGGTCGCGCCTGCGGGCGCTCCCGGTGGCGTGGTCTACGCCAAAGCGAGCGAAAGCGAAGCGAGTCGCGAGCGCAACGAAAAAGGGCCACTGCGCGATCGGCTGCGCAGTAGCCCCATGGGGGAAAAGATCTTGGTTGACCGTTTGGGGCGAATGCCGCGAACGATGCGAGGAGTATAGATATCTCTCGACGGTTGTCGAGATGGTCGCACGCGAAGTCCGTAAAAAGCGAGAAGTGTTCGCGCTGCATACTTCACGCGTGGTGTGCATAAATCTCGCTTGCAGCAAGGCAAATCCGACGTGCGGCAACGTCAAGACTCGTATTGAAAACTGATTTATCGCAGCGCCGCGTGCACGAGCGAGCGAGTCTGCAGCGACATCGTTTGAAGCCGAGCAATCGCCTGAACGCTCAGAACTTGCGCGTGTTCACGCTGGCCTAACTCTCCCTCACCCGCGGATCACACGTACGAGTTTTCCTCGCACGAATCACTCGCAGAGGAGTCACTCACAGACGAATCACTCACAGACGGATCACGCGCGACGAACTGCGCGCACCGATCACGCCACACCGAGTTGTAGCAGCGGTCGCGCGGCCTTCACTCTTCGCGGGTCGTTGCCTTCGGAGTGTTCTCGGTCGATGGGTCAGGCGTTGGCGCCTGAGGCTTCGGACTTTGCGCGACGCCAGCGGCCCACAAGATGCCACCTTCAATGTGTTCTCGGAAGAGCGGCTCTTTGAAACTCTCCTTCGTGTGGCCGCCGCCCGTGTACCACGAGCGTCCACCCTCAAACTCGTGATACCACGCGATCGGGTGATCGCCGTTCATGTTGGCACCCGTGACCGTCGTGTCGTCGAGGCTCATGAGCACACGAACATCCTTCCGAGGATTGCGGTCGTAGACGTACCACTCATCGGTGCGGGTCCAGCGAGCGGGAAGCATGCGCGTCGATGGATGCGTGCGATCCTCGACATCGATCGTCGACTCTTGCACCGGCGGATGCGTCTTGAAGTAGGCGCCCACAAGTTTGCCAAACCAAGGCCACGTGTGCTCCGTGTCCGCGGCCGCATGAATACCAGCGAAACCGCCTCCCGCGCGGATGAACTCCTCGAACGCGCGCTGCTGTTCTTCGTTGAGGATGTCGCCGGTCGTCGAGACGAAAACAATCGCCTCGTAGCGTTCGAGATTCGCCGAGGTGAAGACGTTTGAGTCTTCGGACGCGTCGATGGCGAAGCGGTCCGAGAGCAATGCACGCACGCAGGCGATGCCGTCCGGAATCGAATCGTGGCGGAACCCGCCGGTCTTCGAGAAGACAAGGAGGCGCTTCGTAGGCTCAGACTGTGGGGAAGTCTGCGGCGCGCTTGGCTGCGGTGCGGGCGACGTCTCCGAAGCCGTCTCTAAAGCCGTCTCTGAAGCAGTTGCACCGCCCTTCGTGTTCGTCGGCGGAGCGTCTGCCGCGAGCATGGCGGCGCCGCCGATCCCAAGAATCAGGGCTCCGAACATGCTGCCGAGGACGGATTGCGAGGCGCGGTGACGTGGGCGACGAGCGTGCATCGGTGCAGCGTCGTGGGCAGCCGCGCGCAAGTCAAGCGGCAAGTTTGTGAACCATCCCCCGAAGTCGTACCCTTGCCCTCCACGATGGACACATCGGACATCGAGCACATGCTCGCCCTCCTCCCGCAGGGCGAGGGAGGTTTGCCGGGGCTCCTGCGCCGGCTCGCCGCGGAAGTACGTCGCATCCTCGACGCGGATGTCTGTCGCGTGTGGATCATCGACAGTCGCGAGCGTGCGAACAACGGCTTCGGCCTCGCAGAGCGCAGTGTTCGCGATCTGACCGACCGAACAGCACCGGATATCTACGTCGCCGACCCTGATGCGATCCATGCATCGCTCCCTGCACAAGGCGCCATCGAAACGAGTCGTGACGGACGTTCGATCGCACGCGTCCGGCTTGGTTCGATCGGCTTCGTCGAAGCGGCACGCATGAGCGCGCCGATCGCGCCGTCGGAGCTCGCGCAGGTTCGCGCGTTCGTCGCGCAACTTGAAGGCGAAGTAGAAGCGCGTTTTCCCGCCGAGGAACTCGAGTCGTTTCGTCACTGGCTGCGCGTGCGCGGAGCGATCGATCGCCGCGCGGCGCGCGCCTTCGCGCAGGTTCAATCGATCGAAGAACTTGCGGAGACGATTGATGCCTTGTCCGAAGAACTCACGCCCGCGGAGTACTCAGGTCTCTACTTCATCGATCCGGATACCGGAAATCTGCGGCTCGCGTACGGCCGCGGACTGAATGCCGCCGAGCGCGCCGCCGCTGAGGCGACGGCGATGGAGCGACATCCCGGCATCGTGATGCGCACGGGGCGCGTGGTTGATGTGCCCGATACCGCGATCGAGCGCAACGATGGCATGCCTTCCGGTCACGGACGCGAAGTCCGCTCGCGGCTCTTCATTCCGGTGATGAGCGCCGGAGGCGTCGTCGGTACGATCGGATTTGCGAGTTCGATTCCGCACGCCTACACGTCGCGGCATCGACAAATCCTCGCGTTTCTCGCGGATTTCGCGGGGTTTGCCTACGGACGCATCACCGCACAGCGTGCGATGGTTCGGCGTGGAGAGTTGCTCGAAGCGGCGAACACGGCGGCCGAACGACTCCTCGGCGCTCAGGAATGGGAACCTGCGTCGTACGCGGCACTCGCCCTGATTGGAAGCGCGCTCGA
>JBEIJG010000458.1:0-2818 GCA_040380385.1 Phycisphaeraceae bacterium
CCCGTCAGGTCAAACGCGGCGCGTCGAATGAGCGCCACACGATCGGCCTCAGGCGCCGGGCGTAGTCCCTTCGCTTCCATCTTCGCGAGGAGGAAGCGGTCGATGTCGCTTCGACACCATGCCGCGTCGCGCACGGCGGGCGCCGCAGGCGCGACGAGTTCCTTGTAGGCCCACCACGAATCGCGCGCGTTCTGCGCGCGTTTGATAATGGTCTCCTCGGCGAGGCCTTTCGGTTCGTGCGACTCAGACGCGGCCGACTCTTGCGAGGACTTCGCGGCGGCGGAAGCCTTCTCGTCATCGGCCGCGGATGGGGCGGCTGCGGTCGCTGCAACGGACGTCGACGCCGACGCAAGCAGCACCGCTGCGGTGAGCACCGACGCAGCGGTCGCAAATGCGGGCAGCGCACGCGCGAGCGACGCTTGCGCGTGGCGAGATTGCACACCGCTTGATTGCGTGTGGAGCGAATCCAAGAGGCCAAGCAGGCGATGGCGCATTTCATCAAGGTAGCCGCAGACTGGTCGCCCTCCACGCGCGGTCTTTGAGGTTCGCTGAATTTCCGCGATGTATGCGGCGCGCAGCGGTCGGCGCGGATCGCCGCCGAGCAAAGTCTGAGGCGCGATCTTCCCGATATCCGACGCATGACCCCGACCGACTCTCTGGCCGACGGCTCCATGTCCTCGTTGCTTTCAAGTCCGTGGCTTTTCACCCTTCTCGGTTGGATCCCCGCGATCGTCTTCCCCGCCGCAACAGCGCTGCAACTCCTGCAGATTCTCCGGAACAAGCGCTCCGACGGCGTCTCCATCCCCGCGTGGTGCCTCTTTGCGACCGCGAACGTCTCGCTCTTCGTCTACACCGAGAAGTACACGGAGCTTGAGTCGATTCTCGGGACTCTCGGCACTGCGGCGCTCAATCTCTGCATCGTGGCGGCCGCGCTTCGGTATCGACGACCCCATTCAGAAAAGCTGGGCTGATCTCACCTATTGCTTGGAATGCCAAGCCTGAGAATGCGATCTTTGAGGACGCATCCCCGCGGCAGCGCTCGTTTGGATGGCCGATCTTGACGCTCCCGCGCGCGTTTCACCTCGCGCTTCGCACTCCCTCGCTCTTGCCCAGACTCGCCATGACCGTCCGAAAACTCCATGCCATCGCCGCCATGCCTTGTTCGCTCGTACTCGCCGCGGCGCGACGTCGCGATGCGCTCCTTCGCGAGCGCGCGATTGGGAAAAGCGGAGGTCGACTTGGCGGGCGCGGCCGCCTGCCGTCGTTGGCCATTTTGAGCGCCGTCGCCGGACTTTCGAGTGCCAGCCTTTCAAGCGGATGTGTCGCGGTCGGTGGTTCGCGCAAATGCGAACCGCCAACACTTGGCAAGCAACTCATCGACTTGAAAGCCGCGCGCGACGCGGGTGCGCTCACCGAGGCTGAGTACGACGCTGCCAAGTCGCGGATGCTCGGGAGCGAGACGACGGGTGAGAAGACGGGTGAGAAGACGGGTGAGAAGACGAGTGACAAGACTGGCGAGCAGTGACACTCGCCTCAACCGCGCCGACGCAGCCGGCGCTCTTTTTCGATCGCAGTCCGAAGCGTCTGGTCGAGTTCGTCGCAATCGACCGGCTTTCGGACGAACGCGCACATCCCCGCTTGCGCACCCGCGCGTTCCGAGGCCTCATCCAAGAAACCTGTGCAGCACACGATTGGCATTTCGAAGCCGCGCTTGCGGATTTCGCGCGCCATTTCGATGCCGTTCATGCCTGGCATCGTCAAATCGGTGAGCACGATGTCGGGAAGCCAACCACTTGAAAGTTGCGCCAGCGCCGCCGACGCATCTCGACACGCGGTGACCGCGTATCCGAGCGAATCCAATACTTCGCGCACGACTTCGAGCACCGCCGCGTCGTCATCAACGAAGAGTACTTTTGGCGACGCTTCGAGGGCAGTCGTGATGGGAGCCGAGGTGGAAACCGTGCGAGCCGCTTCTGTTCCGAGCGCACTGCGATCACTCGAGACGCCCGACGACTCGACCGCAAAAGCCGCAAAACCCGCGACGCCAGCGTTCGTTTTCGCGTCGGTCGGAACGCGCGGAAGCAGCATCTCGATCGTGGCGCCATCCTGCAGCGCGATCGTTCCGCCCATCTCGGCGATCACGCGGCGTAGTTCACCCGTCTCTTCGCCACGCATGAGTGCGCCCGTGACAAAATCGGCGAGCGTGTTGTCGAACTCACACGCGATGCGCACGAAGTCACGGCCATCGTGCGTGGCTTGCTCGACGACTATTCGCAACGCGCTCGGCGTAACGCGATCCACGCGATCGCGATGTGCAGCAATCGCCGAGAGACCGAGCGCGAGCAGCACGTGGCGTAGTTGCGCGGGATCGCCAAGAATGCAGCCAGAATCTGCGTCGATCGACGTCGTGATGTTGAAGGAGTTCGGCGCACCCTTTCGTACTTGATGCGAGACTTCAATCGCAATATCTGCGACATGGACGAAGTCGATCAATCGATCGCGCTGCCTGGAAATCGCGAGGACTTGCTCCACGAGTTCGCTCGCACGGCGCGCCGCGACCCGCATCTCGCCAAGTACTTGTCGCGCGCGATCGTCGAGCCCCGGCGAGCGCTCAAGCATTTCGGTGTAGAGCAAAATCGGCCAAAGCTGTTGGCTGAAATCCTGCGCGACGCCCGATGCGAGTCTTCCAACTGCATCCATCTTTTGTTGATGCGCGACAGCTTTCGCGAGTCGCTCGCGCGCAATCGCTGCGCCAAATGCGCGCGCCAACGCACGCAATGCCGAACGCTCTGCGCGATCGATGAGTCGCACGACGCCC
>JBEIJG010000459.1:0-2811 GCA_040380385.1 Phycisphaeraceae bacterium
GCCCCGCGGTCGCAGAATCCTGGCGCATCGCGGCCGCCAACGAGTGCCCGAGCCGTCGGCTTCCCACCCCGATGGTCGACGGGAACGACCTCGTGCGTGCCGGGCTCCGCCCGAGCCCTGCGTTCAAGACCATCCTCGACACCACGCTCGATCGGCAGATTTCAGGCGTGTTTCCCGATGAAAACGCGGCACTCGCCTCAGCCCTCGCGCTTGCGTCGGAGCTCGGCGCGGGGCCGACGTAAGGGGCCTTCGGCGGCGTTGCCCGCCGGCGGATGGAGTTCGTGGAGACTGCGCTCGTCGTGCCGATGGGGCGGGTGGCCGGAACCACGCCGCCGCCACGACAGAGAAGACTTTTGACCGAGTCCGCTGAAATCTCCCGCAACCCTCATCGGGTGGGAAGTAAGATTCAACCCCGCGGCAGCTTGCCGCGTCAAACCGTCGAGACCGTGTGCGATTGGCGTGCAGGTTACGGGCGGTCGTTGCATGCAAGCGAAGCGCAAATTCGTCGTTCGATCGAACTTGCGAAGTTCTCTCCCGAAAGAAGACCCACCGATGCGCACGAATCGTCTTCCGATGTTCACGCAATACACCCGTTCTGTTGTGGCCGCTGTTGCACTTGCCGTGAGCGGAGCAGCCTCTGCGCAAAGCGCCGATGCGGATCTTCCCGCGACGACCAGCACCCCGAAGGTCTACGTCTTCCCGCTCGTCGGGCAGATGGGAACGGATATCTCGGAGTCGAGCTTCGAAGTCCTGTCCAAGGATCTTGAGAAGGCAAAGCCGGACATCATCGTCTTCCGCTTGAAGAGCGCGGATATCGATCGCAACGACTACTTGAAGAACGACGATCCGAACGAGTTCGGATTGCCAGGCGAAGTTGGTTCGTATCGCCAGATGTTGAAGGACATCCGCGACAAGTTCCGCGATACGCCCCAAGTCGTTTGGGTCGAGGACGCCGTCGGCGTTTCGAGCCTCTACGCGCTCGGTTGGCCACGCATGTACATGGTGTCTGACGCGCGGCTCTACGGCCTCAACCGATTCAAGGAGATGGTTGAGAGTCAGTGGGAAGACGCCGACGTTCGCTCGAAGATGGTGGCGGCGTGGACCGGCATCATGAAGGGTCTCGTCGAAGTCGGTGGTTACCCACGCGAGGTCGCAGACGCGCTGATCTTCCCCGAGACGAAGCTCTCGGTGAACTTCGAAGGCCGCAACGCGAAGTGGCTTGGTGACACGTCCGGCATGTGGGTCGTTGACTCAAGCGACCAAGCCGCTTGCGCGTTCAATGCGCAACTCGCAGAAGATGCGATGTTGTCGGACGGCACCGCCGACAGCCTCGATGACCTCATGTTCCTGCTCGGTTACCGCGAGTTCGAGAAACTCGACTCCGGTGAGAAGGTCGGCGCGCAGTACATCAAGGACTGGCGCAAGGCCATGGACGAGTGCACCAAGAACATGGAAGACGCCGCGGAGACGGAAGACACCGTCGCCGGACTCGGGAAGCGCAAGGGTTACTACGAGAAGACCATCGCGCTCATGAAGCGTTACCCCGCGATTGAGAAGCGTCGTGAGATGCAGCAGCGCGGCGTGTCGATCATTGCGCTTGAAGGCGCCGTCGACGACATCAAGAAGGAAATTCAGCGTCAACGCGAAGCCGAGAAGCAAGGCCGTCAAGGCGGCGGCGGTGGTGGTGGCGGCGGTGGCGGCCGTGGCCTCGGTGGCGGCGGCATGAGCCGTCCGAACGGTTGATCGTTGCGCGAATGACGTGCGCATGGCCCTTGAAGTGTTGTGATTGCCTCAGACTTTCTCTCGACGCACGCGACGTGGCGGCGAGTCATCCGGACGAAAAACACATGAACCGATTCATGCACTCATTGAAGTTCTCGACGACGACCTTTGCGACGATGGCACTTTCGCTCGCGGTTCTTGCGGGCGGCGCGAGCACGGCAGTCGCTGCCGACGTCAAACTCGCCAACGGCTCGACGTGGAAGGGTGATGCGGGCGCGCGCGTGCGTGTGACCTACACGCTCAACGGCAAGGAACTCACGCTTGAGGGCGTAGTTACCAAAGCAGACAAGAGTTTCTTGCAAGTCGAAGTCGACGAGAACGGCAAGAAGGTCAAGAAGACGATCACGTCGTTTGACCTCAAGAAGGTCGAAACGCTCGCGGCTGATGGAGCTGCTTCCACGAAGTCAACATCTGGTTCGAGCGGCGGTGCAACTCCAACGAAGTCGAACACGACAAGTGGATCCACCAAAGCCGGTGGTTCCGCGACCGTTGCCGCGCCCGCATCGGGCAAGCAAACCATCTTCATCCTCCCGTGGGGCCGCGGTCCCGGCGGCGACGTCGACATGGTCGGCCTTGGCGCGCGTCACGAAGAGATCGAGAAGATCGGTGCGGAAGCCGACAAGATCGGCCCGGGCCAGATCATCGTCCTTGAAGTCAATTCGGGCGGTGGCTTGGTGCTCGAAGGCGACAAGATTGATGAGACACTCAACAAACTGCGCGAGCGCCATCGTGTGATCGCGTGGATTCACGAGGCGATTTCTGCCGCGGCGTTCACGTCGCTTCACTGCAATGAAATCTACTTCCAGCGCGTCGGCACACTCGGCGCGATCACGATGTTTGCAGGTACGAAGTCCATCGAAGGACGCGAACTTGAAGCGTGGCTCAAGAAGGTCGGCGACGTCTGTGAAGCGACCAACCGCAATCGCTGGATTGGCGAGGCGATGGTCGCCAACGAACCCGAGCTCTCCTACGACAAGGACGAGGAGGGCAACGTCACCTGGTACAACACGCTGCAGGGGAAGTACGACC
>JBEIJG010000460.1:0-2807 GCA_040380385.1 Phycisphaeraceae bacterium
AAGGATGCGCCCGAGCGCGGACGTTGAGGCAACGGTCGAAATCCTGCAAAATCCTGCACCACGGGTGCGTGCAGGATGTTTCCGAGATTCGTTTCCGCTGAGCCAAGGACGGCTCGGCAGTTGACGGGATCGACACGGAACGTCGAACCCCGCGACCTGCGATTCCGACCCGAAAGGGCCGGAGTCGCTTTCAGAAGGGTGGCTGCTTGCCCGCCCGCAAGCAACCAACGAATACGCGCGCCGATGGGCGCGCGTGTTTGTTTTTGTGTGCTGGATCCGGTGGTGGCTCGAAGCGGATTAGCCGCCTTCGTTCGCTGGACGAATCGTTCCGATCACGTTGCGACCGTCCGCATCCGGTTGTTGATTCCCGTTGGCGAGAATCTGATCCGCAACTTCGCGTCGGTGGACTTCCACCGTGCGTGGGAAGTCAAACGCGACGCGCACGCGATCACCCTTGATCGCCACGATGCGAACAACACCTATCGGGGACGATGGATCACCGATGACGACTTCTTCACCTTCGCGGCGTGTAATGACGAGCATGTTGGGGACCTCCTGCCCAGGCGTTGGCCTGTCTGCCACATGGCTGACAGCGAAAGACTAACCGACCAACCCTCGGGAAGGAAGCGTGAGCACGAGAGTTTCGAGGCGCAATTCCTGCCGACGCAGGAGTTTCGGACGAGACGCGGTCGCTTCGCCGGATGGGGCGTGAGGTTCAAAGCGGGTTCAAAGCGGGATCAAAGCGGGATCGAGCGTCGGTTCAGACACGCGCTCGGCTCGGTTTCGAATGCGTCTTTGCGCGTAGGTCCGCAGCGTCTTTGAAACGGGGGGGTCGGTCGCGGCGCGAGTGCGCTCGGCGGCGCGAGTGCGCTCGGCGGCGCGAGTGCCCTCAGCTTGACTGGTTCACGTTCACGTCGCTGCGCGTTACTGCGCTGGGCCCGCCGGAACCGCCTCAACCCGAATAGACGGTCCAAGCTCGGCCCGAAGCGTTCGTTCGATGCCGTGGTGCAGCGTCTGATTGGCTGAGGGGCAACCGATGCACGCTCCGAGGAGTCGGATCCGGACGAGTCCCGACGGGTCGACGGACACGAGTTCAATGTCTCCGCCGTCGGCCTGCACCGACGGGCGAATCAGCGCCAGCAGTCGTTCGACGTCGCTTCGAAACGCGCTTTCGCCGAAATGTCCGGCTGCGGTTGGCAAGGATGATGCGCTGTTCGTTCCTTCCATGAAGGGCCGATGATACGGTCTCGCTCGCATTCTGCGAGTCGCTCCCCATGCCGAAACTCATCTCAGCCTCCAGTACGTTCCGCTCGTCCCCACGTCCGTTCCCCGGCGCACTCTGTGATCGATCGATGGTGTGGACAGCGGGATCGACGATCTGCGCGTTCGCCCTCGCAAGTGCGGTTCTTCTCGCGGGCTGCCGCGGCGGGCCGGAGAGTGTCGAGAATCCTGCGGAAGTGCTTTCTCGGACGGGCCAATCGCGCGAACGCTACTTCGATGCGTTGGAAGCTGCGCGCATGCGCGGCGTCGATGCACCGACCAAAGCTGCGCTTCGGCGCATGGTCGCGGCGGATGGTTACGCGATCGATGCGCGTGTGATGGCGTTCGATCTCCTCCTCGACACGGATCGTGCCGCGCTCGTGGAAGCGCTGGGCAACAGCCTGCCACGCATGGGTGATGTCGCGTGGCGCGAACGCGTATGCGAACTCATCGGCGAACGCAAGATCGAAGAACTTGTTCCCGCGCTGATTCGCTCGTGGGCGAACCCTGCGCCCGGCATGGATCCGACCAAGCCGCGTCCTGAGCGTGTCGCGATTGCTGCGATCGTGGGTGAAGATCAGATCGGTGCCACGCTCATTCGCACGATGCGTGAGGCGAGTCCCACGACGCAGGCGAATTTGCGTGCGCGTTGTTGGGAACTCTTGATGAAACTTGGTGATGCGCCGAAGTTGCGCGCGATGCTTGCGAACCCCGACGCCACGCGCGGCGACGGAATGCTCATCGATCTCGCGCGCGTTTCGAGTGAACTCGGCGTCCTCCCTGTGACGCGCGAAGAGATCCTTTGGACGCGCGAACTCTGTGAGCCATCGCGCGCGGAGTTTTTCGCGGAAGCACGCGAAGCGCTCGCGAAACTTCCGGAAGAGCGTCGTACATCGCTTGAGATTCGAGCGATTCCCGTGGTGGTGGCGTGTGCGAAGCGACGCCCTGATCTCTTGACGGCGACCGACGCGGTCATCTTCGACGAAGTCGCGCGACGCATCGCGGGACGCCGCAAAGCTTCACCGGACTTCACTGGATACGGCAACGGCTTCACGGAAAGTCTCGCGCAACAGCGCGACGTACTCGTTTGGTCTGATCTTGCCGCAATGGTCATCGCGCTCGACATGCTCGCGGAGCCCGCACTGTGCACGCATCTCTTTGAACAAGCCGATCGTGACCGTGAAGATCGCACGACGGAGTATGGCGGAGTACTTGGGCTCGACGATGCGGGACGCGCGGAGCTTCTCGAGTTTCCGCCGCGTTCGAAGGCAAGCGACGTGCGATTTGAAAGCCCGCAAGCGCTCTTCGATGCGCTCTACACGCGGCAGTTTCACTACCACAATCACACGCAAAAGTACGACAACTCGGATTACGCCGGTCCTCACCTCGGTGACTTCACCTTCGCCGATAGCACCCGTTGTAACGGGCTCGTTTTCACATTCCTTTCCGCGGATCTTCTCGGCGTCGACTTCTATCGACACGGGAATGTCGTGGTTGATCTCGGCGCTATCGAGCGTCCGCAGGGATAAGTTCGCGTGCAACTGGCG
>JBEIJG010000461.1:0-2795 GCA_040380385.1 Phycisphaeraceae bacterium
CGCTACTTCACCAAGGAAGACGACACGAAGATCCTCAAGCAGCGCATGCGCCGCGTCACCGACACGAGCATTCCCGAGGACGAGGCGTTCCGTTCGGTCGAGAAGATCCTCGTTCCGATGTGGAAGCGCGCGACCGCGAACGGCGAGCGCCGCTTCTGGCACGAGTACTTCTACGAACTCATCCTTTCGATCCCGAAGTCGAAGTACGAGGGCAACCCCGACGACTGCTGGCTGCTCGCGGCGGCGAAGGCAAAACTCCCAATGGTGGTGCCGGGACACGAAGATTCGACGTTTGGCAACATCTTCGCGTCGCACGTGAAGTTCAATGATTGCAGCGCATCAATCGTGAAGAGCGGTATCGAATACATGGGCCAGCTCTACGACGACTACCGCGTCATGTCGAAGGGGAAAGGCATTGGCTTCTTCCAAATCGGCGGCGGTATCGCGGGCGACTTCCCGATCTGCGTCGTGCCGAGCATCAAGTACGACCTCGAGCAGCCCGTGAAGCCGTGGGCGTATTTCTGCCAAATCAGCGACTCGACCACGTCGTTCGGCTCGTACTCGGGCGCCACGCCCAACGAGAAGATCACGTGGGACAAGCTCACGGAGAAGACTCCGATGTTCGTCGTCGAAAGCGATGCAACCATCGTGGCGCCGCTCATGCTTGACGCGCTCCTCGAAGCGAAGGCAAACCCGAAGGCCGCCGCTGCCATCATCAAGGCTTCACGCGCCGAGACGAAGAAGCATCTCGCGAAGCGGTGACGTCACGCGCGGCGGTAGCGTCACGCGCGGCGGGCAGCACGATTTCAATCGTCGTTCCAACGCCGAGCGTGGATGTGATCTCGATTTTTCCTCGAGCTTCTTCGACTGCTTTTGCGACCATCGCGAGTCCAAGCCCAGTTCCACGGCCCGATGGTTTCGTCGTGAAGAACACTTCGCAGGCGCGCGCTCGCGTCTCCGCGCTCATGCCAATGCCGTTGTCCGAAACCGCGATTCGCACCGCACGACGCTTCTCAAGACGTGCGGGGCCAAACACAACCCGAATCTCCCCTCCTTGACCGCGAGTTCCGTGACGTTGTGCGACGGCGTCGCGCGCGTTCACCACCAGATTCAAAACGACTTGTGTGAGCACGCTCGGATCGATTTGAACATCGCCGCACCGAGCCTTGAACGTCTCTTCGAATCGAATCTCGCGTGGCAATGCCGCTGTAAAGAGCGGCTCCACAGTGCTCCACCACGAACGCAATGCTGTGATTTCCGCGACGGTTGATTCTTCCAAACTCGACGAGGACGCTCGTGAGAGAAAGTGCATTCCATCCGCGAGTTGCCGCAGATATGCGACGCAACTACGCATCGCATCGGTGTGCTGCTCGTAACGCTCACGAGCAGCGACCGTGGTGAAATCATTGCGAAGCGCCGTGAGCGCGTTGAGATGCGCTTGAATGGGCAGCAACACGTTCTGTAGATCATGCCCGAGACCTGCACCGAGCATTCCAATTGATGCGAGTCGGTCGGCAACGCGCATGCGCTGTTCAAGTTCAATGCGCGCACTCTCGTCGTGCACAAAGAGGGCGATGCGCGGCGCGGCACCATGAGATCCGCGGACTCGTGTTGCAGTGCAATGGATCCACGTTGTCCGGCCAGTCACTGCGTGGAGAACGAGACGCTCGGCGACAGAAGTCACTCTGCCTTCGCGCAGCGGGCGAAGAAGCGCTGTCAACGGTTCGGCCTCCCCTTTCGCGTGCTCTGGAGCACGTTGAAAGAAGGATTCGATCTCAAGTCCCGTGATTTCTGCAGGATCCCGACCAGCAAGCGCGGCAAACAATGCGTTTGCACGGAGGATTCGACCGTTCCATGCAGCGAGGACCACGCCAATCGCTTGATTCTCGAAGAGCACTTCAAACTCTTCGTGTGCTTCATCGGCCGCCGCGCGCAATCGATGGATTTCGTTCACGCCGTTCACAACCATCACCATGCCGCCGATTTCACCGGTCAACGTGCGCCATGGCCGCGTCGACCAACGAAGCCATTGCACCGCGCCACGTGCGCGGGCGAAGAGATCGAGATCGGAAGAGAGCGGCTCGCCGGCAAGCGAACGACGATGGAGTTCGCGCCACCGCTCGGGAATCTCGGGAAAAACCTCGTAGTGACTCTTCCCAAGAATCGCTGTCACGTCGAGTTTGTACTCTGCGCACCACGCCGGACTCGCGGCGATGTAGCGCATGTGCGTATCGACCATGGAAATCGGAGTCGCCGCAAATGCGATTTGCTCCGCCAACGCACACCGAATCGGGCAGTCCACGCCCGTCGCCTGCGTTGCCCGCCGATCTTCGAAGTTGAGCGTGCTTGCGGTAGGCATCTTTTCACCAATCGTTTTGAATCACTCTCCCAGGCAATCCGTGAGAGCCATCTCGAAGCGAGGTGGGATCTTCGTCGTGCACAGAATTTGTCACAAGGTGAGTCCGCTGGAGACTTTACCCCATTCATCCATGCTGACGCTCTTTCATGACGATCACGCGGCCACCCGATCTTCACCCGAACACAGCCCAAGTCTCCTCAAAAGTCGTAGCCAAACGCCTCAAAATCTCGGTGATATCGCCGCCACACGAGTGTGCGCGAGCGCACGTCGTAGAGATCGCGGTAGTGCGCGTGGCGTGAGCGATGGGCGTGCGGAAGTTTCGGTCGTCCGAGATGCGGCAGCTCGAGCAAATCGCACACGCGATCGAAGTCCTCGGAAAGCCGCTCAAATCGACCCACAAAGTCAACAAGGCGTGCACCGTCCGGCGCACAGATGA
>JBEIJG010000462.1:0-2794 GCA_040380385.1 Phycisphaeraceae bacterium
CTCTCGATGGGGAATCCCGTGGCGGTCGATGCATTCTTGCGTGAAGGCTTGCCGATTCCCGAAAGCGCGCGACGCATGTGGGATCTCATGGCGATTCTCGCGGCGGTGCTGTTCCTTTTGGATGTCGCGGTGCGACGCATCGCGATCGACTGGGGCGGGGCACGCGAGGCACTCGCTGGTCGGGTGACGACGCGCGAAGCAGGCGAAGGCACGGTCGCCGCGTGGAAGAAGGCTCGCCAGCAGTCTGACTCGCGGCGCGCGTCGCCGACCTCAAGTGCGACACAAGCCTCTAGCGCGCCACAAACCTCGGACATGTTGCGCGAGACGCTTGAGAAGGGCCCCGCGCTCGATGTTCGCGCGGAGATGCGTGAAGGTGGTTCGACACAACCTGCGCGCGGCGGGTCGTCGGCTGCAAACACGCCGAACGGCGACGTTCCCGCGAAGGGTGCCGATCAAGCCGAACAAGACACGACGTCGCGCTTGCTGCGCGCGAAACGCCGGGCGACGGGTGGGGCGGATGATGCAGGCGGGGAAAGCGGTGGGGGCTCGACTGGCGGGTCAGGCGGAAGCGGAGGCCCGCGTGGCTGACGCTCCGCTCCACAGTCCGCAGCGCCCGCGCTCGTTCCGCGAAGACGAACTCGCGCTCGAAACAGCGGGCATCGAGGATCTTGAGGACGTTCGTCGTCGTTGCGCTGCGTTTCGCGGTGTCTTCGACCGACTGCGCAGCGAGATCGGGCGAACGCTCGTCGGTCAGCGCGAAGTCGTCGACCTCGCGCTTGTCACGCTCTTCGCCAATGGACATCTCTTACTCGAAGGCGTACCAGGCCTCGGAAAGACGCTGCTTGTCCGTTCCCTCGCGTCGGCCACCGGGCTCGGTTTCAGCCGCATTCAATTCACGCCCGACGTGATGCCCGCGGACATCACGGGGACATCGATCTTGATGGAAAACGAGGCGACGGGCCGCCGCGAGATTCAGTTCCGCCCGGGTCCGCTCTTCACGCAGCTCGTCTTGGCCGACGAAATCAATCGCGCGAGCCCAAAGACGCAGTCGGCGCTTCTCGAAGCGATGCAAGAGCGCAGCGTGACGGTGGGTGGCGAAACGCGCGATCTCGGCCGACCGTTCTTCGTCATGGCGACGCAGAACCCGATCGAGCAAGAGGGGACGTTTCCGCTTCCCGAGGCACAGCTCGATCGCTTCCTCCTCAAGATCGAAGTTCCGCCCCCTGATCGTGAAACGCTGCGTGAAGTGCTGGAGCGAACGACGAAAGCCGACACGGTCATGCCGTCGCAGGCAATCGACGCGAAGACCATCGTCGCGGCGCAGAAGTTGGCGCGTCGTGTGTACCTCGCACCTGAGGTGCAAGATTGGATCGTTCGACTTGTCCTCGCGACGCATCCCGATGGCGAATTCGTCACGCCTGAAAACGCACGGCTCATTCGCATCGGTGCGAGTCCGCGCGCCGCGCAGGCACTTGCCTCTTGTGCGCGTGTCTGCGCGCTGATGGCAGGCCGCTACCAGGTGTCCTTCGGCGATGTTCGGCGTATCGCACGCGCGGCGCTTCGGCATCGTTTGCATCGTTCGTTTGAAGCGGAAAGCGAAGGCATCACAAACGATGAGATTGCGCGACGCGTGATCCAATCAACGCCAGAGATGCCGCCAGTTTCAAAGGTTGCCGCGACACCTTCCCGTGGAGGCGCCGCATGAGCAGCGCGCAGCCCACGCTTCGCAAACTCGATGATCTGCTCGATTCTCGCCTCATGGCGAAACTCGACGGCATCGACGTGATGAGCCGCAAGATCTTCTCGGGCAAATTGCAAGGCGAACGTCGCTCACGCCGACGTGGTCAAAGCGTCGAGTTCGCCGACTTCCGCCCGTACGTCCACGGCGACGATCTGCGCTTCGTCGATTGGAACATCTTCGGGCGCCTCGACCGCCTCTTCCTCAAGATGTTTCTTGAGGAGGAAGATCTCTCGCTCATCATCGCGCTCGATACGAGTGCATCGATGCGCTCGGGTTCGCCGGACACCTTCGACTACGCGCGCCGCGTGGCGATGGCGCTTGCGTACGTGGGGCTTGTGAATCAGCATCGCGTGTCGCTCGTTGGTTTCTCACAGGGCCGCGTCGAGCGCGCGAGCAACTTGCGCGGGCGACGCAAAGCCGCGGATGTCGCGCAGTGGCTCTTGCGGCAATAGCCCGAAGGTGGTTCAGGCTTTGAAGAAGCGATGCGCCTCGTTGGCACTGCGCGGCAAGGCCGCGGCGTGATGATCGTGCTCTCTGACTTCCTCTTTCCGGAGGGATTTGAGAAGGGGCTCGGTATGGTCGCGGGGCGCGGGTTTGATCTCTTCGCGTTGCAAGTGCTCGCGCCGCAAGTCGTCGATCCCTCGCGCGAAGGCGGTATCCACGGCGATCTCGTACTTGTCGACGCTGAAACGGGCGTGGAAACCGAAGTCACGGTGACGCCTGAATTGATTCGACTCTATCGCGAACGCCTCGACCGTTTGTGTGGCGCGATTCGCGCGTATTGCACGCGACGCGACATCGTGCATCTCGTGGTCGAAAGTTCGACGCCCGTTGAAACGCTCATGCTTGAGTACCTGCGTCGACGAGGGCTGCTCCGATGAGTGCCCTGACGCAGATACTCTCGATGCCGCAGATTCTCGCGCTTACGTGGGTGACGCCGCTCGCGGGCACCATTCTCGGCGCATCCATTCTCGCGCCGCTCGTTGCGTTGTGGTTCCTCAAGTTGCGTCGCAAGCGTCGCGTCATTTCGAGCACGTTGCTCTGGTCGCGATC
>JBEIJG010000463.1:0-2787 GCA_040380385.1 Phycisphaeraceae bacterium
CAGCGGCAACGAGTTCCTCATCGAGGTATCGCTTCAGTTCCCACGGTGGAACGAGGCAACGTCGAAGGAGATAAGCGTCGGCGATACACGAGCCGTACTCGACCACTCCGGCGATTTTCGGCTGACGCGATCGACCAAGAAGTGGCGCGCTCAGGATGCGCGAGCACTTTCCGAGAAGAGGGACGCGTGAAGCGAGTCCAAGGCGTGCGACGTGCTTCGGGATATCGCGGAAGGTCGAATAGCCGCGGAAGATCTCATCGCCGCCCAGTCCCGAAAGGACGACCTTGAGCCCGGCCTGACGTGCGGCGTGTGAGATGCAGTAACTGTTGATTCCATCGATCGAAGGTTGATCCATCGAAGCGAGAATCGAAGGAACCCACTCTTTGAATTGCTCACGTGAAATGGTGATCGTGCGATGCTGCGCGCCGAGCAATCGTGCAATCTCGCTCGCAAGTGGCGTCTCGTCTTGCGGCGTACCTGCGAATTCCGTAAATCCGAGCGTCAGTGTTTCGATTGCGCTCCCGCGCATTTCGTCGCGCGCAAGCGACGCGATCGAACTGGAGTCGATTCCAGCGGAGAGAAACACACCGACGGGGACATCGGCGATGAGATGGTGCCGTACAGAATCCGTGAGTGCGGCGCGCAGTGCCTCGCGGCCTTCATCACGACTGATCGGCTTACCAGCGACCTGCTCGGCGCGGCGGAATTCTGCGTTGAGATCGAAGAACGCACGCTCTACAGGAACGCCACGCGCGTCGATCCACAGCGAATTTCCCGCAGGAAGAGCGCGAATTCCTTGATAGAGCGTGAAGGGCGAAGGAACGCTTCCCCAGAGGTAGAACCCGACGCGGCCTGCGGGATCGCGGCGAAGGTCCTTCACGCCGCCACCGGCGAGAAGCGCGCGAACTTGCGAAGCGAAGCGCACGGTCTTTCCGTCGTCGGCGATGTAGAGGGGTTTAATCCCAAGTGGATCGCGCGCGAGAACAATGCCACGTTTCCGCGGGTCCCAAATCGCGAACGCGAACATGCCGCGCAACTTTGGGAGCAGATCGGTGGAGTATTCGAGGTAGCCTCGGAGAAGAACCTCGGTGTCGCTCTCCGAGCGGAACACGTGTCCGCGCAGTTCGAGGTCGCGGCGGAGCTCTCGATAGTTGTAGATCTCGCCGTTAAAGGCAATGACCGCGCCCGACGCAGCGTCGTGCATCGGTTGCGCGCCGCCTTCCGAGAGATCGATGATCGACAGCCGTCGATGTGCAAGTCCAACACGCTGATCGTTCGAAACCCATGCGCCGCAACCGTCGGGACCGCGCGGAGTCATCGCGTCACGAGTTCGGTCGAGCTCGCTCAAGTCGACCGGGGGGCCGTCGGAGTGATAGGAGAAGATGCCGTTGATTCCGCACATCGATGTTGCGTGAGGCTACTTGAGGCTGCGTAGGACTTTGTCGGACTGCCTGAGGGCTCGGGTCCGAGTTCTGGCCGACAGGGCGAGGGTACATCGGGCATTTTCGCATGTCAGTTGCAACCAATCCTGCCAAGGGGGCCGCGTTTCTCAGCGGCGTTGAACGGTCCTCCGGATCGGATCAGAGTTCCGGCCAGGCGTCGCGCGGCCGATTCGAACGCGGCGGAAGCGCCCAATCAATGGCGCGTCAGCGGCCGCCCGGAGCCGAGGGGCACTATGACGCCACACGGGCCCTTCGCGTGCTCCAAGTTGCCACGAGATCGCCCCGTTGGATCAGTTCAGGTCACGCGAGCGCTTGGCCTGGCCGAGTGCCAGGGGGCGGCAGATCGCGTCCCCCGACGGTCGGGTCGAGATCGCGCGGACGAGAAGCATCGAGGCGTCCGGGTGCATTCAAAGGCTCACTCGCGACTTCAAGTCCGTCATCGTCACCAAACTCCGTCGATTCGGTCTCGAACGCAGCCTGCGCCGGACCGACATCGAGGACGTAGGCGGCCATCGCGAACGTCGCGTAAATCAGAGGAATAAAGATCGTCAGAACGCCCATCATGAGGCCTTCGCCGACGTTCGCGACCACAAAGAACGCGGTGGAAGCAACGACGAAATCGGCTTCTGCCTCGATGGAGGGAACGGTGCGGCTGAGTCGCCAAACAGCAAATGCAGTGCGGCACCAACTGAACATCACGGCGAGGAGGAGCAATCCGCCGATCGAGCCCATCAGCGCGAGGGTGCGCAGGTACGTCGATTCGGTGAAGTTCAGATTGTCGTCCGAGACGAATGGCAGAATGCCGAAGACTGGCGAACTCGCGAAATCTGTCAAGGCCGCACGCCACACCTCGGTGCGCGTGTCGCCACCCTCCAAGAACCGTTCGACGATTTCGAGGCTCTCGCCGAACATACTCACCGCGACCGCAAACGCGCCGCCGCCGACGATGCCGAGCAGTGCGAGACGACCAAGTTTCGTGCGGAAGTACGCAAGCACAATCACCGCAGAACAGAGTGCGCCGGTGCGCGACCCGCTCCAGAGGACGAAGAGTCCAAGGATGCCCATGCTGATTGCGGCGAACCACTTCACCCAAGATCCAGCGCGGCTGATCGAGAAGAAGTAGCAGCCCACCAGCAAGAAGATGCAGCACGACAGGGCGAATTGCTGCGGGTTCCCGGCGATTCCGGTGAGTCGGCCTTGAATGACGGCGTTGCTGTAGCCGAGCGCAAGTTGGAAGAAATTGGCACCGATGAAGAGAAGACCCGTGATCGCGAAGATTCCAAGGAGCCCGCGCGATTCGCCCGGGCCTTGCATGACCTTCGGCAGGCCGAAGACGAATGCCGCC
>JBEIJG010000464.1:0-2767 GCA_040380385.1 Phycisphaeraceae bacterium
CGGATACGTTCCTTCTTGCTCGATGGGGTTCTGCGTAGCCATCACGAAGAATGGCTTCTCGAGTTCGTACGTGTTGCCGCCGACAGTGACGCTGCGCTCTTGCATCGCTTCGAGCATGGAGGACTGCGTCTTCGGCGTCGCGCGGTTGATTTCGTCGGCAAGCACGATTTGCGCGAAGATCGGGCCTTTGCGGACTTGAAAGTCGCGGCCGTGCTCGGTCTCCACGACGATCGTCGTGCCCGTGACGTCTGCGGGCATCAAGTCAGGCGTGACCTGGATGCGGCTGAACTTCAAGTGCAGCGCTTGCGAAAGGCTGCGGATCAAGAGCGTCTTTCCGAGGCCCGGCACACCTTCGAGCAGACAGTGACCGCCTGCGAAGAGGCACACGAGGACGCCGTCGACGATCTCTTTGTGACCGACAACGGCCTTTCCGATTTCAGCGCGCGTCTTTTCGAACGCCTGTCGGAAGGCTTGGATGTCGGAGTCGCTCGCGAAGGTGGGCTGTGCGCTCATGGGGGCGCATAGTACGGGCGCGAACGCCGAGCGGAAGCGTGGCATACGCTGTGGTCTTATGAACGAAGGCGAGAAGACCGAACCCGACAAGACCGAAACCGTTCTGGCGATCACCACCGCGCCGAACGCACTGTCGCAGACGACCACACGCCGACCCCGCGGTTTTCGGCGGATCTTGCGCGTCGCGCTGATGCTTGCCTCGGTGTTTGCGGTGACAGGGCTTGCGGCAGGCATTTGGATTTGGAACGACCCCGCGACGGCATTCCGACTCGCGATGACCGCAGGTCACGCAAATGCGGGCGTCACCGAGCGTTTCACCGAGATCGAGGGCCATCGCTGGCGTGTGCTCGACACCGACTCGCCGGCAAACGCGCTCGCGCCGAGCGACGCTTTGTCGACGTCGCCGCGCCCGACGGCACTCGTACTGCACGGACTCGGCACATCGGCCGAAGCGATGATGGGCGTGGCCGCCATCCTGCGTGGGACACATCGCGTGGTGATTCCCGATTTGCCTGGCTTCGGCGAGCACGCGATGCACGGCGACGTGCCGCACGATTGGCGCTTCTACATCGACGAAATCGAGCGATTTCGCGTGCATGAGGGGCTCGGGCAGGTCGACGTCGTTGGTACTTCGATGGGCGGGGCGTTCGCGGCGGCGTACGCGGCGACGTATCCCGATTCCGTGCGCAGAATCGTATTGCTGTCGCCCGCGGGTGTCGTCGCGCCGAAGCAGAACGAATTCATGACGCGCGTTGCGAATGGCGAGTTGCCGCTCGATATCAAAGACGACGCGAGTTTCGCGGATGTGTTGCGGCTGAACTTCCCGAATCCACCCCCGATGCCAGAGCCGATTCGTCGGGCGTTTGTCGAGCGCGCGATCGATCACCGCGAGGCGTTCCTCAAAATCGTCGAGGATTTGCGGCCGTTTCTCGTCTCCGGCTGCGAGGAACTCATGCCGAAGATCAAGGCGCCCGCGCTTGTTCTCTACGGAGAACTCGATCTTCTCACCGATCCGTCGATGCTCTCAGTGTGGCGGCTCGGCCTCGCCAACATGGACGGCGAAGTGCTGCCTGACGCTGGGCACGTGCTGCTGTACGACAAAGGCCGCGAAGTCGCCAAACGTATGCGTCGGCATTTGGAGTAGACGTTCGCTCGGAAGTCCGCGCGAAACATCATGCACTCGCGCCGTCGATATCCACGATGGCGCGCGCCAAGCGTTCGACCGACCGCGGGCTCGACCCTTCGGCTTTGTTGTTCACAATGACCCACGCACCGAGCCCGGCCGTCACCGCCGCGTGCGCCAGACGCGCGAGCGCATCGCGGCTCGCGTCATCGGGTTCAACGATGCGATCAAACGGCGCGTAGAGATCCTTCGCTTCCTCGTAACGATGATTGCCTCGCAGCATCCAACGCATCACGAGTGGGCGCGCTGGATCGAGCGCGAGTTCGCGCGATTGCGTTTCGACGTCGGGCATCGTCGGATGAACGGTCAAACAGGGTGCAACGCCCGTCTCGGCGAGCAACTCGCCAAGTTCAGGCCCGACGAGTGAGTGGTTGCGAACCTCGACCGCATAGAGCGGGCCTCGGGGAAGCGCCTGGAGGAAGTTCTGCAATGCCGCGAGAAACTCACGCGCCGCGCGCGCATCCGCGAGGCGCATCGCCGGAAACTGGAAAAGCAGCGGGCCGCACTTCTCGCCAAGCCCGTCGAACGCAGGCTCAACGAATTCGCGCCGCGCGATCGCGGCATTGAGAAACGCGGCTGACGATCCGCCACCGAAGGGCTCGGGTTCGACCAGCGCGCGCCAAGCCTTCACGAGAAAGCGGAAGTCGGCAGGTACTTGCGCGGCCAGCCGCACAAACTCGTCGCGCGGCGCTGGCCGGTAGTACGTCTTGTCGACGCCGACCGAACGAAAGAGCGGATGCTGCGCGTACGCGATGAGGCCATCGCGTGCGAGGGACGACTCGCTCGCCGCGTCGCGATAGACCAGTCCGCGCCAGCCGGGAAAACTCCAACTCGACGTTCCGAGGTGGAAACCTGCACCGTGGCGAGCACTGAGGCGAGCACTGAGGCGAGCACTGAGGCGAGCACTGAGGCGAGCACTGAGGCGCGCACCGAGCGCGCGGAGCTCCTCGGTGCATTCCGCAGGTATCGAAGCATCCGTGTGGCTACGTTTCGCCGAGGCTCGCGCGGCACCGGGAAGCTCGATCGCGTCTCCGAAGAGTGAAGGTGTGTCGTCGTCTCGCGCGGCCACGA
>JBEIJG010000465.1:0-2752 GCA_040380385.1 Phycisphaeraceae bacterium
ACTCGTTGCCGTGCGCGAGTAGAAGTAGGTCAAACCGATTTTGTTCCGCTCGGTCTCCACACCGACCGAGGCGAGGCCACCCCACTGAATACTCTGCGAACCCTGCGTGATGTCGAGCAAGCTCGATTGGAAGTTCGGATTGCTCGTAACTTGCGTTGGGTCGCCGAGGCTGGGCTCGGGAATTGTGCCGAGCTGCGGATCGATGACCCACGAGTCCTCGATACCGTTGTCGAAGTAGGAACTATCGGTTTCGTAGAAGAAACTCGCGAATGCGCCAACTTTGATGCCGTCGTCAACTTCCCACGAACCGCCGCCTGCAGCCGACCACTTGTAGTCGATCGCGGGATTTCCCGTCTCTTCCGTCCCAACCGGATTGGGCCAAGATTGGCCAATCAAGTCTTCGGGAATATTGCGGCCCGCGTTGCCGCCCCAAACCGGAATGTCGGCACCTTGGTACGAGAGGAACTTATTCCCCGCGCCTTGCACCTGCGAGTTCGTACCGAGCTGGCCCTTCAATTGGAAGAAGGGTTGATCGGGGAGATCCTTGAGGTCGATGTTGATCGCGCCGCCCGACGAGTCGCCTTGTTGGTCGGGCGTGAAGGTCTTGCTGACCTGCAGGCTCTGGATGACCGCACTCGGGAACTGATCGAGCTGCACGGCGCGGCGCTCCGCGTCCGACGTTGGCAAACGCACGCCGTCGAGCAGTGCGGCCACGTAGCGATCGGGAAGACCGCGCACGACTGCGTATCGGCCCTCTTGCACCGACGCGCCCGGAACCAAGAGAAGCGCCGCCGCTGCGTCACTTGCGCCCGCCTTGCTGATGATGTCGGCGCCAACCGAATCGAGCAGTTGAGGACTGTCGAGTCGAAGTGTGAGCAACGACGCTTCCGAGCCGCCGAGTTCGAGTTCCTGGACGACAAACTCGTCCATGTCCTCGTACTCACCGACGAGTTCCAAATTGAACGATGACAACTGCGATTGATTGACGATGACATCCGCTCGAACTTGGCGGACGAAACCATCCTTCGAGATAATGGCCGTGTACTTCCCCACGGGGAGCGACAGCGAGAATGCACCGTCTTCAGCCGTGGTCGCCTTCGCTCCGGTTTCAACGATGGTTACCGTTGCACCTGCGACTGGCCCGCCGAAATCGCGGTCGGTCACGAAGCCACGCAACGTCCCTGCATCTTGCGCATGCGCAACAGTAGAAACGCACGCCACGCAAGCGGCGACGCCAAGCGCTGCCCAAGGTGTTCGAAGATTTTGCATGGTCGGGCCGGAGACACCCGATGACCAATAGGAACCGCGGAAGATCGGAGCCGCGCGCTGCCTGAGTCATCAAGGGCGGGCAAAGTACGAGTCGACCTCTAAACAATGTTGCTGAGAACGTTCGACTTACGTCAAGACTGTGTCAAGACGAAAGTTGTCGCATGGCGTCTGAAGACACCGCGTCATGGGTTCCATCGTGTTGCGGCTTTACGCGATCTTCACGAAGTGAAGTTCGGCGCGTCCACACGCGAAAGATGAAGCCCGCCGCTCTCACCGCGTCACGCCATGCAAAGCAATCAACATGGCGAACTCACCACGGCAAACTCACCACGGCAAACTCACCACAGGCGAACTCACCACAGGCGAACTCACCACGGCGCGCGCAAGCCAGCGCGAATCTCCGCCATGCGCGCCCAGAGTTCCTCGCCTGGCTCGACGCCCGTCGTCGCAAGATCCGCGCATGCAGCCGCAAGATCCTCCGCACGAGGCCGCGCGTTTCCGTTGATGGCACCTTCGTTGATCGCAAGCGCGAAGATCTCGCGCGCCTTGGCTTGATCACCAAGCGTTGCGTAGCCCTTGGCGACCAAACGAAGCGGCGGGCCGCGGAAGATGTCGACGATGCTGTCGCGGTTGGTGTAGAAGTACGCCATCGCCTCATCGAGCGTCTTCCGTGCAGCGTCAGGATCCCCCGCTTCACACTCACCAGCACCAAGTAACGCCATCTGCGTCACGAAGTCCTCCGGAAGCCACTTCGCCTTCGCGAATTCAGCCTTCGCCTCGGCAACGAGTTCACGAGCGTGCGCAGCATCGCCCGACTTCGACGCGGTCCGCGCGAGTTCAAGCAGCGATGCGACGCGAAGGTCAAACGGAACCTTCGAATTCAATCGACGAACGACGTCCTCGATCTTCGCACGTCGAGCAGCGTCTTTCACAAAACGACCGTAGAGCGCCTCGGAAACATCGAGCGCGTTTCGTGCGAGATCAAAATTACCCGTCGCGAGCCACGTTTCGATTTCTGCAAGTCGCGCGTCGAACTCCGCTTCGTCGGCCTTCGTCGCTTCGACCGCTTCGACTTTCCCGATTTCAGATTCGCCAACGCCCTTCGCGAGTTCCTCCGCACGGCCACCCTCGCCAAGTACCACATAGACCTGCGCGACCTTGACACGAATGCGCTCTTGTTGCCAGTCGAGCCACTCGGGCAATGACTTCAACGCGCGCTCTGCAAACTCAGAGGCTTTCGCCGCTTCTCCGGCTCGGGCGTAGGAAAGCCCAATGTCGGCATAACACGCGGCACGACGCCATGTGCGCATGGAGTTCGCCAATTCCTCGGCGCCCGGGCGGTCCCCCACCGAAATCATCGCCGTCACGCACCACTCTTGCGCCTTCGCTTGATCGCGCACATTGCCTTCCGTCGGAATCATCGAGGCAACTTCATAACCAAAGCGCGCGACTTCGATGCGCCGCGCAGTGGATGCGGTGAGCG
>JBEIJG010000466.1:0-2751 GCA_040380385.1 Phycisphaeraceae bacterium
CCGAGTTCGGGCATGCGCATGAAACGCGAGACCGCGAAGTACACACCCGCAGCGACCGTCACCTTGATCGCAAGGTGGATCGCGAGTGTTCCCCACTCCGACGACTCCGGCAAGAACGCACCGACCGCGAGCGTGACCGCTGTCATCACGGCCGTCGCGAACGCACATCGCGTCCAACCGCTTACCACTTCGCGGTTCACCGAGTCAGGCACGCGACGCGCGAGAATGCGCAAAAGAATCGCCGACTGAAGCATGGAGCAGATGGCGGTCGACCACGCGAGCCCTGCTTCGCGGAGCGGCGTGAAGATCAACGTCAGATTGAGACAGACGTTGAGGATCACCATCGCAACCGCAACGAGCACCGGTGTCATCGCCTCTTTCCGCGCATAAAACGCGCGCGTAAAGATGTGGCCCATTTGATAACTCCAAATCGCCGGCGCAAATCCGATGAGTACCCACGCAACTCGTTCGGTGTCTTCCGCGGTGAAGTTGCCGCGTTGAAAGAGCGCACCCACCGACTCGCGCGATGCGAGCATCAGGCCTGCGCTTGCTGGAAGTCCGATGAAAACTGAGAGGCGAAGTGCGCGCCGAATCGTGGCAGCGAAGGCGACCGCGTCGTTGTTCTGCTTCGCGAGCAGCGGGAAAACCGCCGTCGCGATCGAGATCCCAAACACGCCAAGCGGGAACTCGTAGAGCCGTTGCGCATAGGTGATGCTCGACATCGCGCCCTCGGCGAGCGGGTACGCGAAACCGAAAATCGTCGGGCCGACATACGTTGGCCAACTGGCGATGAGCCCGTCGACCGCGGTGTTGATTTGAAGCACACCAAGACCAAGCATCATCGGTCCAGCCTGCGTGAGCGTTCCTCGCACCGATGCCCACACGGTGGCATCGCGCCACGTGAAGAGCGGCCGCGCCACGCGCAAGGAGTACGCCGTCCATGCCACTTGGATCGCGCCGGAAACAAGGACACTCATCGCGACGACGCGCACGTGCCACTCGGGCGAGAGTGATTTGCCGAGGAAAAGCGGTGAAAAACCAATGATGGCGATCATGAACGCCACGTTCAAGATGATGGGCGCAGCTGCCATCGGCCCAAAGCGACCATGCACTTGCAGCGCCGCGCCACCAATCGCAACGATGCACACGAGCGGCATGTACGGCAGCATCAGCATCGTGAGCTCGTACGAAAGCCGCGCGTAACTCACGCTGACGATGGGAACGGGAACGCCGCCATGTCGAAGCGGCGGGCCGTAGGTGTATGCAACTTCCGGCGCGTTCATCCACGCAAGGAACAGACCGAGTTCGCCGATCGCCACAAGTAACCAAAGAAACCCTGCGAGCAACACGAGGACGAGTGCGAGATAGCGCCTCGCGACTTCTGGGTCGTCACGGCGAAGTTCGCTGTACCGCGGAAGAAACGCGGCCGACAGCGCGCCCTCACCAAACAATCGCCGGAAGAGATTGGGAATCTGAAATCCAAAAGCAAACGCGTCGTTGATTGGTCCAACACCAAAGAACGCAGCGAGCGCGACATCGCGCCCAAGGCCCGTGATGCGACTGACGAACGTAAGTCCGCTCATCAAGCGCGCATGGTGTTCGAATCGTTCGCCGGCCATCGGAATCCGTTCCTTTGCCGAGCGCCGCGTGCATGCGACGCGATCTTTCATCATCAACCATCACGCGCTTCGCCCGCGGCAGCGGCAGGCGAACGATCGCCGCCAGCACCAGCCGCGTTCAGTGGACCAATCTCAAGCGATCCGCTCGACATGTCTGGCTCGATTGCACGTCGATCGATGGTGAGCCGCGCGCGGCGATTGCCCTTCTCGAAAATGCCCTCGGCATGATCGAGGCCATCTTCAAGAAGCACCGTCTTCCAGCCGTTCGCGCGGTAGCGTTCGCGCGTCGAAACCATCAGCGAACCAGCGTCTTCAACGGGCCCTGCAAGAATGAAGCGCCCGCCCGAGACAGTGCCTTCGGAACGACGAATGTCTGCGCTTCGAACCGTCTCCATGCCATTGGGAAGCGGAACATCGGACTCAAGCAGCATCGCATCGTGCGAACAGCCAATGAGCATCATCGCCGCGGCGAAAACGCTCGTGACTGTGACGGGGCGAGAGAAACGGTTGCATTGCATGCGTGGAGGATACCGCGCACGAAGCGCTCGCTGCGCGCGGGGATCCGAGTGTGCGCGGGGAGAGTTCAGCGCGCCGCGAGAACCGCTTCCGCGGCACGTCGGCCAGAGCGCATCGCGCCGTTGATGGACGAGTCTTCGAGATGGTCGCCTGCGAGGAAAATGTGCTTCGGAAGCACTGTGCCGCGCGCGCGTTCGCCACGCGCGACGTCTTGCGGCCACTGCCGAGGAATCGCATGGCGAATCCGCTGCGTTGTGAGTAACTCCCAGCCCTCGGTCGCGTCGCGGCCGAGGATTTCACGCAGGGTGCGCTGCATATCGGCGGCGAGGTCGAGCGAGTTGTCGCGGTCCTTCGGGAGGAACGTCGTATTCGCGACGAAAAGGCCGCGTCCGCTCGGTGCATACGACGGCGCGATCGCGCTCATCGAGGCGCCATGGTTGAACGAGCCGAGGCCCGACCCGTTGAGCACGAGCCAACTCGGGAGCGCGGCCGGGTCAGGCGTCGCAAACCACGCGGAAAACGTGCCGCACCATGCTGTTTGCGGGAAATCAGGCGCGATCGGTGCGAGCAGCCGTTCGAGATCGTGCGCGCCAGTCGCGAGGATGACCGCATCGGC
>JBEIJG010000467.1:0-2743 GCA_040380385.1 Phycisphaeraceae bacterium
GGAACTCACGTGCGCACCGTCGGGCCGAGCGCTCCTTGCACAAGTTTCGCGATTGAACACATAAGCGCCGGCAATGCGTGCGTCTCTTATTGTCAATCTGCAAACACTTTTGCGAAGGACTCTCATGAAGCAAATCCCCTCTTGGAACCGAGGTAACTCCTCGCTTCCTTTCAACGCTCCATCGCGCGACATCGCTCCGACACTGCGCATCGCGCTCCTCTCCACAACCCTCTCTCTCTCGGGCTGCGCCACCACACCGGACGTCGCAAATTCCGCGTCATCCGACGCGATTTCGCTCGGCGCGGTCGACACAGCCCCCGCGCTCACGCCCGGCAAATACGCGCTTGTTGTCTTCGGCATGAGTTGCCCGAAGTGCATTTCGAACGTCGATCTTCAACTCGCGAAGATCGCTGGCGTCGCGCATCCCAAAGTCGATATGAAGCACGGCATCGTGACGATCGAAGTAGTCGGGCCTGAACAACCGTCCCGCGAGGCGCTCTTCCGAGCGATCGGCGATGCAGGCTTCACGTTGCGGGAGATTCGCACCTTGGAATCCACCGAGGCGAAGCCATGACGGCTCATCGCCGCGTACGCGCAACGCTCCCTTTCCTCGTCGCCGCCGCAGCATGTCCTGTTGCAACTCCCGCGGTTGCGCAGGAGATGCTCAGCATGCCTTCGGCAACGTCTCCGTCCCCCGGCGTTTTCATCCCGCGGGTTCAAGCGCGCGCGTACTTCTATGAAGAGAGCCAGACGCTTCTTGAACAGGACGTTCGGCTTGAATACGGCATCGCGCGCGATCTCTCGGTTTCACTCGATTTGCCGCTCTACGAAGGCTTTTACGACGATCCGCGACCGTCGAACGGCGAGTTCGGACTCGGCGATCTCGAGGCGATCGTCGAACTGCGCGTGCTTCGGGAAGATCTTGGCGCAGTCGACACGCTGCGCGGCGCGATCTACGCCGGAGCCGAACTCCCGACAGGAACCGGCGGCTTCGGATCCGACGGCGTCGACCCGTGCGTCGGCGGCGTTCTCACTGGCATTTTCGGCCGAAACGGGTTCGACGTTGCGGCGCGGTGGACCTTCGTGACCGACGAAAGCCCGTTTCTCCCGACTTTTGCGGGCACGACCACCGACGACTACGCGAACATCGACCTTGGCTACGCATTCCGGCTCTATCCAGAGGCGTACGGCGAAGAACGCGTTCCGGCGTGGTACGCCACGCTTGAACTGAACTCGATCGTGACGACAGGTACCGAGTACGAAGTGCTGTTGTCGCCGGGCCTCTTGCTCGAGGCGCCGACGTACGCGGTCGAACTCGGCGTGCAAATCCCCGTTTCATCCGACGTCGACGACGCGCCAGATTTGCGCGTCGCCGCCGTGGTCGGGCTTCGGCTCATCTTCTAATCAAGACTGCATCGAATCTCTCGGACACACGACCTCCAGAACCCGCTATCTTGCGGGCTCTGGAGGTCTCTCTATGGGTTTCATCGAAGAACTGAAGCAGTTTGCAGCCAAGGGAAACGCCGTTGATATGGCCGTCGGCATTCTCGTCGGCGGCGCATTCACAAAGATCGTGAACAGCATCGTCTCGGACTTGCTCATGCCACCCCTCGGCCTCCTCATTGGCGGCGTCGACTTCAAGCAACTTCAGATTCCGCTCAAGACGGAAATGAAGGATGGCGTCGAGACCGTGACGGTCTCGATCAAGTACGGGCAGTTCTTCAACAACCTCATCGAGTTCTCGATCATCGTGCTCGCAGCATTCGTCGTGGTGAAGTTGATGAACAAGGTCATCGCGATGCGCATCAGTGATATGCGTGCTGCGATGGACGGCTTGACGAAAAAGTGACGTGACGGGAGCGAAGTCATGTGAGCGCGCTGAGAATCACTCGATTTCTCACGGCTTGTCCATGTGAATTGCATGCCATGTAAGTTGCATGCTAGGAGGCATGAAATGCGTTGTCTGAATTCTGTTTTCCGCGTTCTCGCGTTGGTTCCGCTGTGCCTGCTCGCAGCGTGCTCGAACTCACTTTCAACGCGCATGGGCGAGTCGATCTCGATCGTGCGAGGTTTTCAGTCGAGTGAGCACGCGATTCCTGCGGCCGTCTTTGAGAATGCCCAAGGTGTTGCAATCATCCGCGAAGGAAACGCGGCGTTTGTCATCGGCGGTTCAGGCGGACAAGGCGTTTTCATGAAGCGTTCCGGCGCAGGCTGGTCCGCACCCGTCGCTGTGAACACGGCGAGCGCATCGATCGGCCTCCAAGCGGGTGCGCAATCGCGCGACATTGTGATCGTGATGAACACTGCTGAGGAAGTCGCGAACTTCCTTGATGACGGCGTGTACGGCCTCGCGGAAGCTTCGGCGGTCGCAGGCCCCGCGAAGACCGACCCGAAGAACGCAGGCGGACCAGTGCCGTCGACCTACTACTACTTGCGCACGGAAGGCCTGTTTGGCGGGCTGCTCGTGGGCGGCGTGTATTTCTCGACGGCCGACAAGGTCAACCACGAGCAGTACGGGCCCGATGTGACGGTTGGTGACATCACTGGCGGCAAGGTGAAGCCGCCTGCGGGCAGCGAAGTCTTGTGGAAGACTTTGAATTGAGCGCTCGCGACGTGTTTGAGCGCTCGCGACGTGCTTGAGCGCTCGCAACTGGCGGGCTGCTGAAGCTTCGCTTCAGGTGCCCCCTCTCGCGCGCTGTGGCGTGGATCGCGCCAGAGGGAGCCGCCGCAGCGGCGACCGCGA
>JBEIJG010000468.1:0-2741 GCA_040380385.1 Phycisphaeraceae bacterium
AGTGTCCGTTCTGTCACCGCCTGTCGCGCATCGAGTGAGCGACGGCGCTCCGGCAGATCCCGCACCGGCCAAGCCGAAGGTAGGGTGGCGTCGCCGACCAAGGCTCGCTTCATCATCCCTGACATTGGCCCTGACACTGGCCCTGACTCCGATCCTGGCCCTGACCCCGACATCGGTACGGATCCCAACGCGGATCCGACCGAGTGCTGAAATCAAGTATCAACACGTATCAGATTGAGGTGCGCTCGCACGCACGCGCGAGTGTTCGGCAGGGTGCCGAGCACAGTGTGAGGCACAGTGCCGATCACAGTGTTGCGCAAGTGTCCTCAGCCCCTCAATCTCGCCCCTCAAATTTTGTCTTCACTTCATCGATGGGAGCCACCCTCCATCGACCTCGCTTGAGACGCCAGCCCCGCGAAAGGACGCACAAGACTTCGATGTCGCAGGTTCTTCCTCCTTCTACTCCAATGACTGCAACGACCGCAACCACCGCAATGACTACGTCGACCAACTCGCTCACGAATGCGCACGCTGCTGCGGCGGGTGTCGCTGCGACGGCGCGCGTGAAGGCCGGCATTGATCCGTGGACGGTCGATGATGCGGCTGATCTTTACAACCTGCGTGGTTGGGGCAAGGGCTTCTTCGAAATCTCCAAGTCTGGCGAGGTGCTTGTGCGCCCAACGCGCACGCCCGGCCGCGAGGTCAACCTTTTCGACGTCGTGAAGGGGCTTCGCGAGCGCGGTCTGCGCACGCCCGTCCTCCTGCATTTCACTGATCTCTTGCATCGTCGCTTGCGTGATCTCCACGACGCATTCGATGTTGCAATCAAGGAGAACGGCTACAAGGGTAAGTACAACGCGGTTTACCCGATCAAGGTGAACCAGCAGCGTCGCGTGGTGCACGACATCCGCGAATGCGGTGCGCAGTACGGGTTCGGTCTTGAGGTCGGCTCGAAGCCGGAATTGCTCGCGGTCATGGGCCTCACGAGTGATTCGCCCGAGCGACTCATCATCTGCAACGGCTTCAAGGAAGACCGCTACATCGAGTTCGTCACGCTTGCGGCGAAGCTTGGCCGCACGATCATTCCTGTCATTGAGAATCTCGCGGAACTTCGCTTGATCGTGAAGTACGCCGAGAAGTATCAAATCCGTCCGAAGATCGGCGTGCGCGTGAATCTCGCGACGCCGGGCGCTGGGCGCTGGCGTCACTCGTCGGGCGTGAAGGCGAAGTTCGGTCTCTCGCTCACCGAAGTGATCGACGTGCTCGAATACCTGCGTGCGCGCGGCATGGAGGATTGCCTCCAACTGCTGCACTGCCACATGGGTTCGCAGATTCACGACATTCGTCAAGTCTCGACTGGCGTGAACGAACTCGCGCGCATCTACACGGAACTCGCGAAGATGGGCGCAGGCATGCGCTATCTCGACGTTGGTGGCGGTCTTGGTATCGATTACGACGGCAGCCAGACCAACTTCGAGTTCTCGACGAACTACACGCTGCAGGAATACGCGGCCAACGTTGTCTACAAGATCATGTCGGTCTGCGACGAAGAAGGTGTCCCGCATCCGACGATCGTGACAGAATCGGGCCGCGCGATGGTCGCGCAACAGAGCGTGCTCATCTTCGACGTGCTCGGCGCGAATCGCCTCGATCGATTCACTGTGCCGCCGTCGTTGGAGAGTGTTTCGAAGGACGAACACGGTGAAGTGCCGCGTCCGATCGTCGACCTCTTCGAGGCGTACAACACGGTGACGGAGCGTCGTCTGCTCGAGTGTTACCACGACGCACTGCAGTCGCGCGATGAGGCGATGAACCTCTTCTCCGTCGGCTACATGAGCCTTGAGCACCGCGCGCTTGCCGAGCGGATGTTCTGGGCGACGTGTGCGAAGGTGCGCGACAAGGCGAAGGACATGCCGAGCATGCCCGAAGAACTCGAGGATCTCGAGTCGAACACCACCGACACGTTCTTCTGCAATCTGTCGATCTTCCAGTCGCTTCCAGATATCTGGGCGATCAACCAGTTGTTCCCGATCATGCCGATCCATCGCCTTGACGAGCGACCAACGCGCAAGGCGACGATTGCCGACATGACCTGCGACTCGGACGGCAAGATCGACCGCTTCGTCGACGATCACGACGTGAAGAAGTGGGTGGAGTTGCACGACATCAAGGACGGCGACGAGTACTTCCTCGGCGCGTTCTTGGTCGGCGCGTACCAAGAGACGCTTGGTGACCTTCACAATCTCTTCGGTGACACGCACGTCGCGCACATCCGTCTCGATGACAACGGCAACTGGTGGATCGACGAGATCGTCGAAGGCGACAGCGTGCGCGAAGTGCTGCAGTACGTGCAGTACGACGTGAACCGTCTTGGCCAAGCGATTCGCCACGAGTGTGAGCGCGCTGTGCGCGACAAGCACATGTCGGTTGCCGAGTCGAACGCGCTCGTGCGCAACTACGAGTCCGGCCTCGCGGGCTACACCTACCTCGAAGCGGAAAACGGCGCGGCGATGTGACACGCGCCCAGAGGGGCGCGTGTCAGAATTTGAGCGCTCGCAACTGGCCTGCGGGCTGCGCTTCGCGCAGGTCCGCAGGCTTTCGCTCGCTTTGGTGTGGGCCGCGCCAGAGGTCGTCGCGCGAGTGAGTGGCGGTGCTGACTTGACATACAAACTCACGCGTTTCGCCGAGCGTAGCGAGGCTGTGGAGAAGTCTCACTTGAGTTCAGGACCGTCGCTCCTTCG
>JBEIJG010000469.1:0-2719 GCA_040380385.1 Phycisphaeraceae bacterium
CATCGAGCGCTTCGCCGCGGTGCACAAAGCTCCGCACTCCGGACACGTCGTTTGCTCGGGCAATAGCGCATGCCGGCACTCCACGCATGCATCCGCGGTGAACACGCGCCACCGCCGCGCGATCCACACGAGCCCGCCGAACCCTGCAAGCAGTGAAAGCTGCGGCACCGCGAGCAGGAGCGCCGCGTAGGTCTGTTCAACGGTCGCGATCGTCGCGCTCACATCATCCATGCTCGACGCCGTGAAGAGACACACGATTGGCACGATGATGAGCGCGAGTTTCAGCGCGGGTGCGCGCCGTTTCGCTCGCCAAAGCACGATGAGGAGAACGAGGACGGCGAGCGCGGCCGGGAGAAATCCGAGCTCGAGGGCGCGCTGCGTCAGCCGCGTCGTCAGTACGAGCGGATGGTCCCAGCCGTTGGAACCGACGAAGATCGACTCGTTTGCGAGTTGAGCGAGAAGCGCCGTCACTGTGGCCATACTACTTCTTCCTTGTGTGTCATCGGAACCTCGTGATGTATTGCGGAGCCCAGACGTACATGTGTCCGCATGAAAAATGCACGAGACCCGCACACGGAAGTGGCGGGCCTCGTGACTAAAGAGATGCGGTACTTAAAGCTTAGTGTCCGAGCCAGATTTCGAAGTCGCCCTCATCGACTTGGGCATTGCCGTTGAGATCGAGGCGCAGGTCAAAGCCGCCTGTCGCGAGCTTTGCGCCCATGGACTCAAGAATCGCTTGCGCGTCACCCTCGTTCACTTTGCCATCGCCGTTCACATCGCGGAACGCGCCGCTGGCAACGATCTGCTCCTCAAGTTGTTCGATTTCTCCAAGAATCGAACCGATCGGGTAGGACGCGATGGAACCGTCAGGTGAAGTCAGCACGACCTGCTCCGCGAGACCCGCGTGCACCGGTTCCTCAAGAATCGTCGCAAGCATGCGCAATTCAAGTCGGCAAAGCGAACCAAGGCCCTTGACTTCGCGACCGCTTGTATCGGCATGGCGAAGTTGTTGCAACATGTACGAGGTCGATGGAGTTTCAAGTGCGCTGCCGTTGCATTCTGCGGTCGTTGTCTTCGGGCGGGTTTCTCCACACGGGCAATCGTTGCCGAGGCTCTTGCAGATGCAGCTGATCTCGTCGCTCGTCTCATTGTTTTGTGAAAAGGTGGTTCGACCAGGAATGTAATTCACGCGAATCTGACGGTCGTCTTCCCAGAACCAGTATCCCTTGCAGATGTCGACCTTGAACTTACCCTCAGTCGCGACGAGCATCGGTCGTGAACGCGTGCAGGGCTGCGATGTCACGGTCAGCGTCGTGCTGAATTCAACGCTGTGCGAGAACCCAACGCTGCCAAAGCCCGGAACTTCGAGTTCGGCGGAGATAGACGCACTCTGACCAGCGGTGAAGCTGATCGATCCGCCACACATCGCGCCAGGATATTCGTTGCCGAACTTGTCCTTCAAGAAGTGCGCCGATGCCGGAGCTGGGAGTTCGATCGTTTGGCAGGTGTATCGCATCGCTGCGTCTGTCGTTTGCGACATCGCCACGGCGGCGACGGCGAGGGCGAGCGAGCGGGTGATTCCGTTGGTCTTGATGGTCTGCATGGGTCTCTCTTCAGTCTTTGAGTTTCTGTGCCGCGCAGCCCAAACTCCGTTGAGTTGGTTGGCTGCGCGGTCTTGACAGCGGGGAAGTGCAGACCGACTGCTGTTCCGTACAGGTCGAAATCGATTTCTCGAAAATTCTTCTCGCTACAGTTTTCCCCTATGACCTTTGGCAAAACGCGGTTTCTCACAACAGGCGCCTTCCGTCTCGACGGCGGCGGCATGTTTGGCCTCATCCCAAAGACGATGTGGTCGAAGTGGACGGAAGCCGACGCCGACAATCGCATCGCGCTCGCGACGCGGTCGCTGCTGGTCGAGTCACGCGACGGACTCGTGCTTGTCGAGGCGGGCTGCGGCGACAAGTGGACCGCGAAGGAGCGCGCGATGTACGCGCTCGAGCCGCGGACCGCGGTCGACGCGCTCGCCGAGATCGGCGTCAAGCCCGAGGAAATCGCCCATGTCGTGCTCACGCACCTCCACTTCGACCACGCGGGCGGGTTGACGCGCCTCGGCGACGACGGCGCGCCGGCGAGCGTCTTCCCGCGCGCGCGCATCCATGTGCAGCGGCAGGAGTGGAGCGACGCGGTCGCGAACAAGAGCACGATGACGAAGACCTACCTGCGCAGCCACCTCGACCCGGTCGCGTCGCAGGTCGAGCTGCACGACGGCGAGGCGGCGCCGCTCGCGGGATTCGCGCTGCTTCCGACGCCCGGGCACACCTGGGGCCATCAAAGCGTGCTGGTGAAGGGCCATGTCGAGGGCGTCGGTCCGGCGGCCGACGCCGAGATCGCCGTGCTCTTCGCGGGCGACGCGTGTCCGACGATCAACCACGCGCATCCGGCCGCGAGCCTCGGCTACGACATGATGGCCTACGAGGCGATGCGCTCGAAGGTGCGGATTCTCGGGCGTGCGGCGGCCGAAGGCTGGATCGTGGCGCTCGACCACGACCCGCTCCACGCCCTGGCGCGGGCCGTCGAGCGCGAAGGGCGAGTCGTGCTCGAGCCGTGCGCGACGCACGACGCGCCGGGACACTGAACGCGCGGGCGGCCTCCGCTATGCTGCGCGGATGCGCCTGAACCGCCTTGCAGCCCTTGCTCCGATCGCACTCGCCGCCGTCGC
>JBEIJG010000470.1:0-2718 GCA_040380385.1 Phycisphaeraceae bacterium
GCTTTGGCGTGGATCGCGCCAATATTGAGCGCTCGCGACTCGCTTCGCTTTCGCTCGCTTTCGCGCCAATATTGAGCGCTCTCGTGCAGCTCCCTCAAAGCTCGTGGCACTTGGCACCTGGCACCTCGCACTTGGCACCCAGCACCCAGCACCCAGCACCCAATCGGCGCCGGAGACCCCTCCGTCCGCGTCTGTACACTGCGCCCCGCATAACGCCGCGCGGCCCGCGCAAACAAAGGTACGTCCGAACAGGAGTGACGCATGAAGGTTTGGCTCGACGGTCATCTGGTGGACAAGCAACACGCCACGGTTCCGGTCTATGACCACGGGCTTCTGTACGGCGACGGCGTCTTCGAAGGGATCCGCGTCTACAACGGCCGCGTCTTCAAGTTGAAGACGCACCTCGAGCGCCTCGAAGCAAGCGCGAAGGCCATTCACCTCACGCTGCACTACACGCTGCGTGAGATCGAGAACGCCGTACGCGAAACGGTCGCTGCGAACGGTCTCAAGGACGCGTACATCCGCCTCGTCGTGACGCGCGGCGCGGGTCCACTCGGGCTCAATCCGTTCACTTGTCCAAAGCCGACGACCATCGTGATCGTCGACCGCATCCAGCTCTACCCACCCGAGATGTATGAGCAGGGCATGCCCGTCATCGTTGCGAAGCGCCCGCGCATTCCAATCGAGTGCCTCGACCCATCGATCAAGAGCCTCAACTACCTCAACAACATTCTCGCGAAGGTCGAGGCGATCGAGGTTGGTGTGCATGAAGCGATCATGCTCAACACCGATGGCGAAGTGTCGGAATGCACGGGTGACAACATCTTCTTCATTCGTGGCGGACGTGTCGTGACGCCGCCAGTTTCGGCGGGCATTCTCAACGGTGTGACGCGCTTGTTTGTGATGAACGAAATCGCGCCCGTCTGCGGACTCGCCGTCGAAGAACGCTCGATGCGGCTCGAAGATCTCTTCACTGCGGATGAAGTGTTCCTCACGGGAACGGCCGCGGAAGTCATCGGAGTTTCCTCGATCGATGGCGAACAAATCGGCGAAGGTCGGGTCGGACCCGTAACGCGTCGACTCATCGCGGAGTTCAAAGCGCGCGTCGCAGAGAACGCGCCGGAGAATTGACGCTCAGTTCGTGTGTGTCGTTTGAGGCCTGCACCGCCCGTGGTTTCTGTTTGACCCCGAGTGGCGTGACGCTCGCAATCTGTGGAGGAGATCCATCGAATGCACTGCCGCAACTGTCAGCACGTCCTTTGGAACGCACCCGCTCCGCAGCCGGGTGCGCCCCGCGTCTGCCCAGAGTGCGGCACCGGATACTCGGTCGCTGAGTATGAATTCGCGCCGGGCAAAGTGGAGTTCCATTGCCCGCATTGCGATCAAGCGTATTTCGGCACCTCGGCGAAGGGGCATCTCGAGCCAAGTGAGTTTCAATGCACGGCGTGCGGTGGCGAAGTCTCGATGGAACGTTGCGTGCTGCGCCCTTTCGGCAGCATGGATTCCACGCAGGCGATGCTCGAGCAGCCCTTGCCGTGGATTGAAGGCGGCAGCATTTTCATCCGGTGGTGGAACATGATTGGCGTCGGCTTGAAGAAGTCGTCGCGCGTTCCCGCGATGATCGGGAATCGCGATCTCTTCAGCGAGAGTGTTGGATTCCTCGCGTTCAATACGGCGATCTCGAACATCGTCACCGTGATGTTCGGAGTCGGCGCGTTGGTCCTTGCGGGCGTGATCGCAGGCGGAGTCGGGAACGCCTTTACCTTCGGGCCTGGTGGATGGGCTACAACCCAAGGGAGTACACCTCTCGCGATCGGGCTTCAGCTCGCGAACTTCATCCTGATCCCAGTGATGATGATCGCCGTGAGCATGCTGGGCGCGTTGTTCGCCTCATTCGCGGGTGCGCCTCACGGACTGACGTTCCGTCGTGCGTTCACCATTGTGAGCTTCGCTTCGGGCGGGTACGCGCTGAACCTGATTCCCTTTTGCGGTGGTCTGCTCGGCCTCATCTTCTGGGCGGTCGGAGCATCAACGGCGATTGCGGCGGCACTACCGCGCGGGCAGGCGACCGGGCCAGTGATCCTCGGATTGGTTGGCGCGATGATCGGTTTCGTGAGCACCAGCGCGGTTGCGGTTGCGCTGAGCTTCTTGCTGAACATGTGAAGTTCGCGGCGGTGTCTTCGCGCATGCTTCCGCGCATGCTTCCACGCGGAATGACACGCGGAGTTACACGCGGAGTTACACGCGGATTTTCTCCCAAGCGCCGTACTTGAAGCGTGCGAGGAACATCAGTCCGCGCACGCCGAGTTCGAGCATGAGTCCCCACCAAATGCCGACGAGGCCGTAGCCGAGGTAAATGCCGAGGAACCAAGCAAGCGGCAAGCGGATCGCGTAGCAACCGAAGACGGTGATCGCGAGGATCCACTTCGTGTCACCGACACCACGTAACCCGTTGCGAACCACCATCGCGAGCGCGAAGAACACTTGAATACAGCCGGACGCGAGCAGGCACTTCGGCACGAGTTCGAGGTGCACGGGATCGTCCGAAATGATCTTTGTGAGTTGCTGGCCGAACAGCATGAACGCAACGCCCATCGTGCCCATGATGCCCATGCCGATCAGTGTGCATTGCCAAATCGCACGACGCGCGAGGCGGCTGTTGCCCGCACCGAGGTATTGCCCCGCGAGTGCGCCTGCCGCCGTTCCCATCGCAAATCC
>JBEIJG010000471.1:0-2715 GCA_040380385.1 Phycisphaeraceae bacterium
AAACCGGCGGCTGCGGATCGCCGACCAACGCGCCTTCTTCGCGCGCCTTCGCGAGATCGGCGTTGAATGCATCATCGCTGCTCGTGAAACTCGGCGAAAACGCTGAGCCGAGGCCCGCGACGTTCGAGTTGACGTCCGCACCTCCATTTCGCGCGCCCGACCAATCGCGCGCGACAAGCGCAACCGCAAGCACTGCCGCGACCGCCCAGCCAAGCCCCGCGCGCGACGCCACCAATGGGCGACCGAATGGGCGACCGTATGCGCCCGACTTCGATCGCGTAGCGTCCACGCGGTCGGCGACGACATCGAGCGAACGAGCCGTGCGCGCGAGCCGCAATTCATCGGCTTGCCACAGCGCGAATTCCTCAAGCAGTGCGGGCTCCGCAACGCCGCGCGTACGCACTTCTTCGATCGCTGCGCGATCGCCCGCAACCGCACGCGAAAGCAGCACATCGTCTGCGTCACCGGCGTTGCCTGTGATTGTCATGGTGGATCGATTGCTCATCGCATCATGCTCCCGTGGACCTCTGTTCCGGTCCGCTGCTTCGTCACGTCGTGATTTCCTGTGGTTCGCGGTTCTTCCCGTCGCAACTCGTCTCGCCGTGATTCGTCTCGCCGTAACTCGTCTCGCCGTAACTCGTCTCTTCGGAACTCGTCTTCTGCAACGAGTTGTCGCAGCATGCGCCGCGCACGCGCAAGCCGCGTCTCGATCGTCGTCTCCGGCACGTCGAGGATTTCCGCGATTTCTCGCTGTGACAATCCTTGTCCAGCTTGGAGAAGGAGCGGCTCCGCGTACTGCGCAGGCAGTCGCGCGAGAAGTTCGAGGGTTTCACGGGCTTCCGCAGCGGCGTGCCGATCGGCACTCTCGCCTCGCCAAGACGCCGCGAACCGCGCGAGCGATTTCCGCTCGATACCGCGGTCACGCGCGGCCATGCGCGCTTCGTTGACTGCCACGACCCGAAGCCATCCACGAACGCTCGCGGCGTCGCGAATCTCGCGTGCTTTCGCGAGAAACGTCGCTGCAACTTCTTGCAACAAGTCTTCAATCTCAACACCACGCGGCGCGTGTGCAGCGAGGACCGCCGCGATCCACCGACGATTGCGACGCCAGACCGACTCGATCGCTTCAACTTCACCTTGCGCCGCGCGTGCGTGCAGCCGCGCTTCCGCCAAGCCTGCGACTTCTGCCATGTCTGCGACTTCCGCGAGCCTCACATCGTTCTCCGACGCATACTCGCCGCGCGCGCTCTCCTCGGAGAAGCGCAGCGACGCGTGATGGTTTGTGGAGTTTCGCTCTGTCATCGCGAAGGGAAGTTCAATCGCCGTCGGCCTTTGCGGAGTGGCAGTCCGTGCGTGGGACGTACGTGATGCATCACTCCGCCCGATCCGTCTGAGGAACAATGATTTTCATCGCGAGCTGATCGCCAACGCATTTCCGTCGGGAAAGCACAGGAGGTATCACCAACTGGCAAGCAACAGCGATAAATCCGAGGCCCCAACGGCGCCGTCGCCATCCAAATCGGCGTCCGGCTGCCGTGGGTCGAACTCTTCGCTCGGGTCCAACTCGCCCCACGCGGCCAAGAGCAGCGAAAGATCTGCCGCGCCAACCGCGCCACCCCCGTCGATATCCGCGAGTGCCAAGCATTCCGCAGTCATCTGCCACCGAAGCCCGTAGACCGCGAAGGGCGGCGGATCATCGGGTTCCGGCGGAAAGTCTGGGTTGATCTCGTCGCAATCGAGCCCTTCGCGATAGGCGCGCTCGCGATTTCCGGTACCAAGAATGAGCGTCGACGTGCCGGGTTCCGTGAGGAACTGCACCGTCCGCGGGCCTTCACAAAGCGGCTCGCCCACGAGCCACTTCACCTCATTCGGTCCATCCTCAGGGCCGAGCATGTACTGCAATTCGATGGGGAATTCCGCTTCAAACGTGAAGCGCACGCGGCGACGCGTGGATCCATCCAACTCGAACCACTCGAGATCGCGCGGACCGCCATCGGCGATTTTGCCCTTCATCCCGAGTTCGCACGAGAACGGAATACGCGCCGCGACGAGGCCAACACCCCAACCATCGTTGAGTCGCTTGTAGCACGGCTCCGATTCATCGACACCGACAGTGTTGATGACGCATGGCGCAACACCACAAAGCATCTCTGCCTCAAGCGCGCAGAGTTCATCCCACGCGGCGTAGGTGCACCAACCATCAAGCGTCGTGATGAGTTCGCAGCAATCGAAATTGGCACATCCGGCATTCGGATGAATGACGTCGCACGCGCCTGCCGAAGGGCAGCTGATTCCCTCGCAGAGTTCGAGGGCGGCTTTCACGCAGATTTCGCTCCATTCGATCGAGCAGCACGACGGGTCAAAGTCGCACACGAGCGTGCAGCACTCGGGTTGCTCGCAACCTGGTGTCGCGTGCACCTCGCGACAATCGCCGGGAACTGGACATTGCGCGGGCGCCGCGTGCGCGATCGCGCCGACAGCCAACGCGACAAAGAGACCATGTGCGCATCGATGCAATTTCATCGCACCGCTCCTTGCGCGTTGGTACGTGTCGATTGCTTCTGCTCTCGTTTGGCATCGACTTCCGCCGCAGGAACGGGCGTCACCTTCAACATGTTTTCTGAGATCGGTCGCGAGAGACTTCCGAGCCAAACAGCGACGTCTGATGCATCGACAACACCGTCCTCGTTCCAATCATGCTGCGCGGCTGAGGGA
>JBEIJG010000472.1:0-2711 GCA_040380385.1 Phycisphaeraceae bacterium
ACGCGACATCGTGCATCTCGTGGTCGAAAGTTCGACGCCCGTTGAAACGCTCATGCTTGAGTACCTGCGTCGACGAGGGCTGCTGCGATGAGCGCGCCAACGCAGATTCTCGCGCTTACGTGGGTGACGCCGCTCGCGGGCGCCATTCTCGGCGCATCCATTCTCGCGCCGCTCGTTGCGTTGTGGTTCCTCAAGTTGCGTCGGAAGCGTCGCGTCATTTCGAGCACGTTGCTCTGGTCGCGATCGCTTGCCGATCTCCGTGCAAACACGCCGTTCCAGCGGATTCGCTTCAGTTGGCTGTTGCTCTTACAGATTCTCGCGATCGTCTTGATCGCCGTTGCGCTCGCGCAGCCCGAAGCTGAGGGGCTCGGTGCGAGCGGTGGTCGGCACGTACTTTTGATCGATCGATCGGCGAGCATGAACGCGATGGAGACAGCGGAGGAAGACGGAACAACGATCGACCCGCCGATCGCGCGACTGGCGTTGGCGAAAGAAGCAGCGAAAACCCGTGTGCGCGAACTCCTCGGTGGCGGCTGGTTCAGCAAGCGCGCATCGGAAGTGATGATCGTCGCGTTCGGTTCGCGCGCCGAGATTCGTTCGCCCTTTACCGACAACATTTCGACACTCGAATCAGCGATCGATGCCATCACGCCGACCGATGAGGCAACGGTGCTTTCGGAGGCGCTCGAACTCTCGCGTGCGTTCACGTCGAATCTCAACGTCGCAGATGCACGCGGCGAGAAAAACGAACTCCCCGTGGGTGAACTCCCGACGATCGAGTTGTACTCCGACGGGCGCGTTTCGGACCTCGCCACGCTCGCATTGCGCGAAGGTGAAGGCATCGTCTATCACCGTGTGGGTACCGCCGATCGCAATCTCGCGGTTGTCGCGGTGAGTGCGGATCGTCCGCCCGAACAACAGAATCGGATTCAAGTCTTCGCGGCGCTTGTGAATCCGCGCACGGAAGCTGCGTCGGTCACGGTGCAGATGGCGATCGATGGCACCGTGCGCGCGGTGACGCCAGAGAAGATCACGATACCTGCCGCCGCCGAGCGCGACGGACAGTGGGTTCCAGGCCGCGCGCAAGTGGTTTTCCGCCCCGTGGAACAACCAAACAACGCGTCGATCGAAGTCGCGATTGTCGAAGACGACGCGTTGCGCGACGACGACGCGGCGCTCGTCGTGGTGCCGCCTGCCAAGAAGTTGTCGGTGCTGCTCGTGTCGAACGGCGATGCGTTTCTCCTGCGCACCGTGCTTGAGGCACTTCCAGTCGAGCGTTTCGCCACGATGACCCTCGGCGAGTTCGAAGCGGCGACGGCGCAAGGGAAGCCAAGCGGATACGACGTCGTTGTCTTCGATGGAGTTGCGCCCGCAGCGCTCGCGCCAGGGTCGTATCTCGCGGTCGGCGCCGTGCCGCCGATCGACGGGCTGACGCAATTCGGTTCACATGAAGGCGTGTACCCGCGCATCGCGCGCGAAGAACATCCGCTCTTTCGCGCGGCATCGATCGACGAACTCTTCGTTTCGAAACTCGTGGCGGTACAAGCCTCGAAGAACTTCGAGGTCGTCGCCGAGTGTGCGGAAGGCCCGATGATTCTCACGCTTGATCGAAGCGATCTGCATCTCGTCTATCTCGCGTTCGACCCGCTCGATTCGAATTGGCCGTTTCAGCGCTCGTTCGTCAACTTCGTCGCGAATGCTGTGGAACACCTCGGTCGCGCTGGCGAATCACTCACGGGTCGAGCGTTGACGCCCGGTGAAGCAATTTCGATGCGGCTTCCCGCGGGTGCACGCAATGGCGAGGTTGAAACGCCCGACGGACGAAAGTTCGCGTGCACCATTGATCCAGACGGACAGTTGACGTGGGGACCTGTCCAACTTGCAGGGCTGCATCGCATTCGCTTTACGCCCGCGATTGGCGAGGGCACCGAACTTCGCTTGGTCGCAGTCAACATCGCGAACGCCGACGAAGCGCGCATTGCGCCGCGCAGTGAACTTGCGATTGGCACGCAAACCGTACAGGGCGTTTCCGTCGGCGACAGTCGCCGCGGCGCGCTCTGGCCGTGGGTGCTCGCGCTTGGACTCGTGATCGTGCTCCTTGAGTGGTGGAGCTATCAACGGCAAGTGCGGGTGTGATCTCGCCGCGCGGGTGATGAACGCTGCGCGTGTGGAGGGACACGCTCTACCCGCTGCGCCGTGCGCGGAACTCACGCATTCGAAGCGCCAGACCCCGCAGCGATTTCCTTCAAGACCTCTTCGTCGATCCCGAGATACTCGCGCATGTGTTGGTCGTAGATCTCTTGATCGCGGTCGCGCGTGAAATCGAGTCGGAGTTCGTTGATGACCTTCGTGCCTTGGCCAATCCACTGACGCCACGTCTCGGCCGAGATGTTCTCGCCGATCCACGCGCCAATCGGTCCACGAATCGGCGGCGATGGGAGTTTCGTCCCCGGGCGACCTGTGCGTCGACAGACAAACGCACCCGCGTCGCGGAGGCGATCAGCCGTTTCCGCCTCTTCTGCGAGCAACGGCGCGTGGCGACCGATCGATTCGAGCAGCTTCGCAATCGCTTGCTGCGGAAGGCGATCGCCCTTCGATGCCGCGACGTGGAAACCCTTCTCCAGGAACACCACGGCCTTGTCTTCCCAGCCAGCCTTGATCATCGCTTCGCCGCCGAGTTGATACGCCTTGCTCATCTCCGCGTTCACAGC
>JBEIJG010000473.1:0-2699 GCA_040380385.1 Phycisphaeraceae bacterium
CATCACCATGTGGCCGGTCTGTGCGGCCTTGATCGCAATGTCGGCGGTTTCCACGTCGCGGGTGAAATGCAAATCAACGACTCTTCTGGCCGCGAACTCGCCAAGGTTGATGTCGAAGCCGCGCCATTCCTCGGCGCATTCTTCAGCTGGACATTCTGATGAACGCAAAGGCCACGGCATCCTCCGGCGAAACCTCGCGTGTGCAAGCCCCGCGCCCCATCGCGCTTGTGACAGGAGCGAGTGCGGGAATCGGCCGCGAGTTTGCCATGTTTCTTGCGGAAAATGGGCATGATCTTGTTCTTGTTGCGCGCCGCGAGGATCGTCTCGTCGAACTGAAAAAGACGGTGGGCGAACGATTCGGCGCACGCGCGATGGTCATTGCCGAAGATTTGTCGCATGCCGCCGCGCCACGTCGCATCGCCGACACCGTGCGCGCCTCGGGTCTCGAAATTGACGTACTTGTCAACAACGCGGGCTACGCCGTGAAGGGCAACTTCCTTGAAGCGGATTGGGCAACGCATGCGGATTTCATTGCAGTGATGACCACTTCGTGGATTCATCTGACCCATCTCTTCGTTCCCGCCATGGTTCGTCGCGGACATGGTCGTGTACTCAATGTGTCGAGCCTTGCGTCACTCGCGCCGGAGCCCGCAGGCAGTTTGTATGCGCCGGCAAAGTGCATGATGACCTCGGCAAGTCGCGCGCTGCGGCTTGACCTTCTCGGCACAGGCGTGCATGTCACGGCGCTCTGTCCAGGCTTCACCTACACCGAGTTTCACGATGTGCTCGGCGTGCGCGAAGAGATGAAGAAGTTGCCGAAATACATGTGGCAAGAAGCTCGACCTGTGGTCGAAGCAGGTTGGCGCGGCGTGGAACGAAACGATCCCGTGGTGGTTCCCGGCGCGTTCAATAAGTTCGCTGCATTCTGGTGCCGCGTGCTTCCGTACGCACTCACAAGCCGCATGATTCCCAAAGCTGTCTCGGAACGCGCAACCAGCGCTCCACTGTCGACATCGAAGAAAGTCGATCCATCTCGATGAGTTTGCCCCGATGAGCCTCCTTTGCGTTGCGATTCCCGTTGAAGCCGCGGAAGAAATCCCAGTCGCCATCGAACGCGCCGCGCGTGCGCGCGTGCTCGGCGCACGACTCGTCGAATGGCGCTGCGATGGAATTGCCTCGCGTCTCGAAGGCGCTGCCGCTGCGGAAGCGATTGCGCGACTCGTGCGCGAATCCGCGCTTCCTTCGATCGTCACCGTGCGCAGTGCAGAAGAAGGCGGAACATGCGCGCTCGCTGAGAACGCGCGAATCGCACTCCTCGCTCGCGTCGCTCGTGCGTCGGAAGCGAGTGACGTCCCGCGCATGATCGACCTGGAGCACGCGTCTTTCGCCGAGGCTCGCAATGATGATGCAAGCCTTGGCGGAACTGGAAATGAAGTCGTACGCGCGCTCCTCGCATCGGCGCTGATGCCACGCAGCGAAGATGCGCCCACGACGAAACTCATCGGCAGTGCGCATGATTTCTCAGGTCGCCCCGCAGATCTCTTGCGACGCGTTGCCGAGATGCAAGCCGACCCGCTGGTGTCGATCGTCAAAGTCGCGTGGATGGCGCGCAGCATTCGCGACAATCTCGAAGTGTTCGACATGCTTGCGTCGCGCTCGAAGCCAACGATCGCGCTATTGATGGGCGAGTTTGGCTTGATGAGTCGCGTGCTCGCGCCGAAATTCGGCGGGTTTCTCACCTTCGCCGCAGATGCCGAAACTGGCGGGACTGCGCCCGGACAACCCACGCTGCGCGAGTTGCGCGATCTCTATCGTTTCGGTTCGATCGGCCCCGCGACGCGCGTCTTTGGTGTGATCGGTTGGCCGGTCGCGCATTCGCGTTCACCCGCGTACCACAACGCGCGCTTCACCGAAGCAAACTACGACGGCGTGTATCTCCCGTTGCCAGTGCCGGATGCGTGGGAACACTTCAAGGCGTCGCTCGGCGCGCTCGTCGACCACGATCGACTCGATTTCGCAGGCGCGAGTGTGACGATTCCGCACAAGGAAAATCTCATCCGTTTCGTCACCGAACGCGGCGGAACAATCGATGCGCATGCAGCATGGCTTGGCGCCGCAAATACGCTTGTCGTGCACCCTCACGGAACGACTGAAAAACAGCGCCTCTTCGCGACGAACACCGACATGCCTGCAGCGGTCGAAGTGCTTTCCGCGGCACTTGCCACACGCGGACGCACGCTCGCGTCGTCGCGCATCGCAGTACTTGGCGCTGGCGGAGTCGCGCGCGCGGTTGTTGGCGGGCTTGCACTCGCCGGCGCAACCGTGGTTGTCTTCAATCGCAACCACGAACGTGCAGAAGCGCTGGCGACATCGCTTTCTGGCAAGAACGTGATTCTGCCCGACGGCCGTGCGCACGAAACGAAAGTGGTCGCAGGCCGCGCCGACGCGCTCGCCTGCGGCTGCTTCCACGCATTTGTCAATTGCACGCCTGTTGGCATGCAAGGCGGGCCCGATCCGAGCGGTTCGCCGCTTCCCGACGATGTTCACCTCGATGACTCGGTCGTGGTCATGGACACGGTCTACACGCCGCGCGACACACCGCTGGTGCGCGAAGCGCGCGCCCGTGGCGCGGTCGTCGTCGACGGCGAAGCCATGTTCCTTCGGCAAGCAGCATTGCAATCAGCACTCTTCTGTTCGCG
>JBEIJG010000474.1:0-2697 GCA_040380385.1 Phycisphaeraceae bacterium
AGTGCGTCAACTCCCGCCGCGAAATCCGCGAAGGCGACTCAGGTTGCCAGCAAGTCTGGAAAGAAGCCCGCGAGTGCTGCGCCAGCGACGCCTGCCGCGAATGGGAAGGCCGCGAATGGGAAGGCCGCGAATGGGAAGCCTGCGAATGGCAAGCCCGCGGCCGCTGGAGCGCCTGCAAACGGTAAAACCGCAAACGGTAAAACCGCAAACGGTAAAACCGCAAACGGTAAAACCCAAGACGGTAAAACCCAAGACGGCAAAGCCCCGAACGCGAAAGCCGACGCTGCGAAGGCAGCGCCAAGTGCGAAGGCGGCGCCGGCCGCCGCCGCCGCAAAACCCGCGTCGACCTCGACAAAGCCAGCGCCTGCCACAAAGCAAGCAGCCACTGCGTCGGCACCAAGCAAGGTTGTAGCCCCCGTGGCAACCGCCTCTTCATCGAAGGGCGCAGCGCCCGCAGGGAAGTCCGGCTCGGACACGCCGATCGTCCCGAAGAAGGGCCCGATCGACCTCGCGCAGCACAAGTCGGTTGCGGCAGCCGCAGCCGCGGTCGCCCAGTCCCGCACCGGTGACACGGGCGAGTTCATCATCATCAACGGTCGTCGCGTGCGCGCGATTTCGACCAAGGGTCTGACGATCGCGAAGAAGTCGAAGAGCGCAGCCGCGGAAGCGCCGCCGCCGCCGACCGATCAGCAGATCGCGGAGATCAAGACGAAGCTTTCGAAGAAGGAGCTCGACGAGTATCGCACGCTGCTTCTTGCGAAGCGTCGTCAGTTGGTTGGCATGCTCTCCGGCATGGAAGATGAGGCGCTGCGCAGTTCGGGCGGCAACCTCTCCAACATGCCCGTGCACATGGCGGACATGGGTTCCGATGTGTACGAGCAAGATTTCACGCTCGGCATGGCAGAAACCGAGCGCGCGATTCTCAGCGAAATCGACGCAGCGCTTCTGCGGATTGAGAACAAGACCTTCGGCGTCTGCCAGATGACTGGCAAGCCGATTTCGAAGGCTCGTCTCGACGCAAAGCCTTGGGCGAAATACACGATCGAGGCCGAGCGCATCGCGGAATCGGGCGGCGCACGCTGACCGATGTCTGAGGGTAACGCTCCGATGCCTCAGGAAACGTCTGCGCCCGGAAGCGGCGCAGGGGTTGCACCGTTGAGCGGCACCGCAGCGTTCGCGGTTGATCCGCGAGAATTGCCCGCATGGCGCTCGCCATCGGCTTGGGCGACGCTCATCGGTGTCTTTGCCGTTGGACTCGCCGTAGACCTTTGGTCAAAGTACTGGGCGTTTCGCACGATCGCGGGATATCCCGTCGAACTCGAGCGCGAGCGCGTGCTCAACGACCCGTCGTTCTTCGTGCCGCATCACGCGCGTTGGCTCGCGCTTCCCGGTGATCTGCTCGACTTTCGCTTGGTGTTGAATCACGGTGCTGTCTTCGGCATTGGTCAGCAGCGGCGCGAACTCTTCATCGTCTTCACGCTGTTTGCAACGATCGCCGCACTCTTGCTCTTCGCGCGCGGCACGCGTGTACGAATGCGTGCGACGCATGTTGCGATCGGCATGATTCTCGCGGGCGGTATCGGCAACCTCTACGACCGGATTTTCTACGGTGCGGTGCGCGACTTCCTGCACATGCTGCCCGAATGGCAATTGCCGTACGGCTGGCGTTGGCCGGGGAATTCGAACTCCGACGTCTTCCCGTGGGTCTTCAACATCGCCGATGTCTTGCTTCTCGCAGGTATGTCGCTTTTCGTCGTGATGAGTTTCGTCGAAGATCGCCGCATGCGGCGACTCGCGCTCGAAGCTGAGAAAGCGGCAAGTGCTGCTGGCGGCTCGAGCAAATAGGCGCGGCGTCTCCCATGATGTCATGCGCCTTTCACGCGCCTTTTGTGCGGAACCCGAGATCACCTGTCATCGCGAGCGCAGTTTCGAGCGGAAGGAGATGCGACTCGTCGATTCTTTCGGGGAGGTCGTCGAATCGACGCGCGTTCGCCGCCGTGAATGGCCCAACCGCTACACGACGAAGCGTTGCGCAGTGTCCGCCTGTTCCGAGCGCAGCGCCAAGGTCACGTGCCAGGCTGCGCACATAGAAGCCTTTCCCCGAGCGAATGGCAACGCGCGCGATCGGCCACGCGTAGTCCAAGAGCGCGATCTCATGCACCACGACTTCGCGCGGCGGGAGTTCCGGTGGTGCGTCGTTCCGTGCGAGTTGATAGGCACGCTTTCCCGCGACGTGCACCGCGCTAAATGCCGGAGGTCGCTGCTGGATCGGCCCGCGAAACTGCGCGAGTGTCGATTCGATGTGTTCGCGTGTTGGGGGCGTGGACACGGCGACTTCGCGGCGTTCGCCCTCGCGATCGTCGGTTGAAGTAAACGCCGAGAGATCGACGTCGGTTTCGTAGCGCTTTTCCGTAGCCATCAAAAGATCGATGGCTTTGGTCGCGCGGCCGAAGGCGATGACGAGTACGCCCGTCGCGAGCGGGTCCAGCGTGCCTGCGTGGCCCGCTTTCGCGCGGCCCGCGCGTCGGCGCGCGATGTCGACCGCACGCATCGAACTCATCCCGAGATCTTTGTCGAGCACGAGGATGCCTGTGAGATCGACGAGGTACCGCATCGGAGCAGTGTCGCCGATTCTGTTGCGTGGGTGGTGCGGATTTGTACGATGCGATGATGGATCTGATGACACTGCTGGTGGGA
>JBEIJG010000475.1:0-2696 GCA_040380385.1 Phycisphaeraceae bacterium
GGGCCGTTCGACGGCGGAGCACCGTTCGTGCCGATCCAGAGACGAATTTCTGCGTCTGGAGCAACGCTGATGTTCGGGAACACCGACGAACCAGTCGTCATCACGTCGCGACCCCAGCCCATGACGTGGACGATTTGGTCGGCGGTCTGAGGATCTTCGGCGGTGAAGTTCGACGACAGTACACGCGCTGGTTCAATCACAACGCTGTTGAGATTTGCTTCGCAACCGATGAGCGCATCGATCTCTGCAAGGCGAGCGCCGCCCGCGAGCGTGCCCTCGACGAGGTTGCCCGGCGTGCATGCGCCGACGATGGTGACGTCGGGTGCGATACCCGTGCCTTCGATTTCGCCGCCGCTGTTGCCAGCGGAGAGAACTGGCATGATGCCGAGGCCAGACGCGAGCGCGAGGATCTGCGCGAACGCAGCATCTGCGGTCAGCGGCTGGAACTGTTGAACCGAGGGAGCGCCAGCAGCGAGACCCCATGGCAAGCAGATGATGTCGCCGCCGTCGAGTTCTTCGAGTGCCTTGAGCACTGCGGTCTGACCGCGGTAACCCTCTTCCACACTCACGGAGGGGTAGAAGTAGGTCTGTGCGCCGTGCGCCATACCCGTGATGCCGAATCCGTTGTCCGCTGCCGCAATCACGCCGAGCACGTTGGTGCCGTGCGACACATTGAGCGTGACGTCGTTGGCCAGGATCTGCGTCGGGCCTTCCTCAATGATGACCTGTGGGGTCGTGAGGAGTGGGCCAGCCCATGGCTGAGCAGCATCGGATGCTGGGCCGGAGAGGATGAACTCCTCGTGGCCGATGAACGCTGCGGTATCAACGACCGCGATGTTCACGCCGTTGCCGTTCACGAATGGATTCGCGCCCGGAATGCCGCCCTGATAGTTCTCCCACATGAAGTTCTGGAAGAGATTCAGGTCTTCAAGACCGAAGCCGTTTCCGGTGTAGCCGAGCATGCCGTTGAAATTCGACACGAGGCTTGCACCCGCCCAAACCTTGCCGGGGACGCCAGCGACCGGGACGAGGTTCGCCGCGCGGTTGCGCGACTGGCGGTAGAACTGGAAGCCCTGAACGCCCGCATCGGTGACTTGTGGTGTGAAGTCTGGCGTTGGAGCGTCTTGTGGCGTGGTGAGCGCGGTGCAGCTTGCGAACGAGCCGGATGCGGCTGTCGTCGCGCAGGTCAGATCCCACGTGTCGTAGCAGCAGCCCGGGTCGAAGCTGCACACATCGTTGCAGCAGACCGGTTGGTTGCAGCCCTTGCCGCCGTGTGGAACGAAGCACTCGCCCGCCTGCAGGCTGTCGTAAAGCTCGAAGAAGATCGGATTGATGTTGCCGAGGCCCGTCGCGCTGAAGAAGCACGCGTCGTACGGTCGAGGCGTGGCCGGCGGCGGAGGATTGCCGTTCGCGCAGATCAGATTGGCAATGCCTGCGCAGATGTAATCCCAACCCGATTGCACGTCTTCGTTGCAGGTCGGATCAATTTCAGAGACCTGCGCGCAGCAAGTAACGTCTTGGCAACCGTAGAGCGCGTCCTCGCCGCCCGGGTCGGGATTGCAGTCCTGGCGCGGCACCGGGGTGCCGCCCGGTTGCTGGCTCGGATTGGAGGAGCACTCCTGACTCGGCACGTTGCAGAACTGATTGCTTTCAGGATCGCCGCATTGCTGCGACGACTGGCGTCGAACGATGGAGACGTACTCAACGACTTCGAGCTCGTTCATCGCGCGAGCAGCGGCAAAGAAATTCGACTCGCTGACACCTTCGACGATGATCATCGAGGCAAGGTCGGCGGACTCGAAGCCAGAGTGTTGTCGTGCGCGCTCGCGCAGCGCTTCGATGCGCTCTGCCGGAAGGTTGATCCACTGACGAACCGTTCCACCGAACGCTGCGATCGTGTTGATCGCGTCTTCGATGTCTTCACCAGAGGTGCTCACCAGCGCGTGCGCTGAAGTCGGAGCGAAGCCATTGATCGAGAGCGCGGAGTTCGCGCGAACTCGCGCGCTGTCGCGGAACTTGACGACAAACGTGCCTGGAAGATCAAGCACTTCCGGCGTGATGCGACTTCCGCGCAAGAACGACGGCGTCACAGCATCAACGGGGTCACGCTTGACGCGCGTCTTGCCGGCGGTGAGCGGGTTCGTTGCAGTTGCGAGTGCATCTCGTTCATTTGCAGGCAGCAACGCAGCGTTCGCGGACGAGATCGCCGCAGAGAAGAACGAGCCGGCGACGATGGTCGCGAGTGCTACGTTCAGCAACTGCTTCGGTCCGAAACGAAACCCAAAACAAAGGGTCGACCGATTGATAGAGCGTGTGCTCGCGCAAGGAACGTCGGAGGGGAAACTCTGTGACATGTTCGAGTGCAACCTGTCGGGGTGGTCCCTCGCACGAGGACGAGCGAGCGCAAGTCGTCGAGCTGAAGGGCTTTTGGAACCGTGTTGAACAAACGTGAAGCCCAACACCGAGCGGTGGTGGGCGGCGTACAGCAGCGCTCCGTCGGGGACGACGAGGCGAGGGGGCAATATAACAATCTCCGCACCCCGCGGTGTGGGCAAAGATTCGACTGCGCAATTCCTGAGGAGGTTTGGGAATGGACAGTCGGATCTGGGGTGACTTGCGAGTGTCGACCCGCGGTCTCTCGCGGGGGAGATAGGCGGACGATTGAGCATGCAGCCGCGTCGGCGCGTGGGTGTGGA
>JBEIJG010000476.1:0-2694 GCA_040380385.1 Phycisphaeraceae bacterium
GCGTGTCAAACGCGCGCTCTCGAACAGGCACGGCCGGATTCCCCGCGTAGATTTTCCATTGTGCAAGATCGCGCATCGCGACACCGCGGGCTCCGAGAATCGCGCCGGCGCCAACCGTCACGCCTGGGCCTACGAATGCATCCGCGGCGATCCAGACATCATCACTGATCGATATTGCCGACCGGACAAGTGGCATCGATGCTCGCCGGTGATCGTGCGTTCCAGCGCAAAGATGGGCACCTTGCGAAACCGTGGTTCGATCACCAATCGTGACGGAACCAAGGCAGTAAAGAATCGCGCGATCGCCCACAGAACTCTCCGAACCGATCGACAGATTCCAAGGACACTCCACGAGCACGGTTCGACGTACGTTCGCCGAAGGAGCAAGGCGCGCGCCAAACAGACGGAGAAGGAACCGTCGAAATCCGTACCAGTTGTGAAAACTCGCACGGAAGAACGTTGCTTGCACCACTCCCCAAAGAAGTCGCTTGAGCTTCTCACCAAAGGAATATGGACTGACACGACGCGACTCGAGTGCACTCTCGGACGGCATCGCCTGCTGAAGAATCTTCCGATCTTCCTTCGGCGCATCGTCGTTCATCGCGTCGTCTCCGAACTGCTCCGCGTCGCACGCACACCGCCATGCTCATTGGCGACCTCTGTGAGCAACTCGAGCCATCGACGCATCGCATGTGGTGCACCAGCACGTTCGACGATGTGTTGTCGTGCACGCTCACCCATTTCGGCCGCGAGCGCACGATCTGACGCGAGCCGCCGCAGTGATCGTGCAAAGCCATCGACGTCTCCTGGCGCAACGATGAACCCGCACCGCTGTTCTTCAATCGTCCGCGCAACCTCGCCAGTTCGCTCGCCGACGTACAAAATTGGGCGCGCAGCGGCCATGACGCCGTAGAACTTGCTCGGCACCATGATGCCGGTTGTTCCTTCAAGCAAACTCGCGAGGTGAATGTCTGCCGCGCCGAGCAAGTCATTGATCTTCTCACGCGGCTGGTATGGCGCCTCGATGAAGTTTGTCAGGCCTTTGGAACGAAGAATTCCCATCAACTCGTCTTTGCGCTTTCCGCCGCCGACAAACGCGAAGAGAACATTTGAATCCTCGCGGAGTGCCTCCACACCTCGTGCAATGGTCGTGACATCGTGACCAATTCCGAAGTTCCCCGAATACATCACGAGGAGGCGGTCGCCGACATTCCATTGCGCGCGATATGGATTCATCGCGCGATCGACCGGTCGCACCTCGTCGGGATCGGCCCAAACGTTGATCATCGCCAATCGATCCGCTGCGATGCCCTTTGCAGCAACTCGAGATCGCATGCATCGGCCAAGCACGACGGCGCGATCCGCGCGTCGAATGCAAAATCGGTTCAGCCGCTCTAACACCCAAGTCAACGGTGAATGCGCGCTCATCACGCCACATGCAACCGGAAGGTCTGGATAGAGATCCATGACCCAGTAGACACTGCGTGTTCCACGCACCAGTCGCAGCAACCAACCAATCAGCGCAACGAATGGCGGTGTTGTGAAGCAGATCACAACATCTTGCCGGCGCATATTGAAAGACCGCCACAGCGCCGCTGCGTAGAAGAGACCGAAGTCAAACATACGCGCCGCGATCGACGACTTTCCGAAGATGCTCTTTCCGACGCGAACGATGCGAATGCCGTCGACGATTTCCTCGCGCGGAAGCACGGCTCCCTTTTCACCGTAAATCGATCGCGATGAAATCGCCGTGACCTCGTGGCCCTGTGAAACCAGAAATCGAGCAAGGTCATGCGCATGTTGCGCCGTCGCCGCAATATCCGGGTAGAAGGTTTGGTTGATCAGGAGGACGCGCATGGAGCCTCCCCAAGACGCTGGCCGTTCGCGCCCAAACTTGAAGCAGGGTGTGTGGTTGGGTGTGTGGTTGGATTCGAGGCTTGGAGCGTGGCTCGGTACCACTCAACGGTCTTTCGCAGTCCATCGCGGAGCGACGTCTTCGCGCTCCAACCTAGGAGCGCGGCGGCGCGCGCACTGTCTACACAGCGGCGTGGCTGACCGTCCGGCTTCGATGCATCCCAGCGGATGTTGCCCTTGAACTCACAGATCTCTGCGACAAGTTCCACAAGATCACGGATCGTGATTTCACCGCCCGTGCCAAGATTGATCGGCATCGGATCATCGATCACTTCCGCCGCACGCACGATGCCTTCTGCCGCGTCGTCGACGTACAGAAACTCACGGCTCGCAGAACCTGTTCCCCAACACTCGATCTCCGCGCGCGCGGCGAGCTGTGCTTCAAGACATTTGCGCACGAGCGCCGGAATGACATGTGAGGTCGCTGGATCAAAGTTGTCGTGCGGCCCGTAGAGATTCACCGGCAAGACGTACGCCGATGCAAGACCGTACTGGCGGCGGTAGCTATCCAACATGACCAGCGCGGCCTTCTTCGCTACCCCGTACGGCGCGTTCGTCTCTTCGGGGTACCCGTTCCAGAGTTCGTCTTCACGGAAAGGAACTGGTGTGTATTTGGGATAGGAGCAGATCGTTCCGGTATGGACGAACTTCCGTATCCCCGCGCGGCGCGCTGCTTCAATGAGATGAAGCGACATTGCCATGTTGGCGTAGAAGTATCGACCCGGGTTCGCTTGGTTCGCGCCGATTCCACCAACCTCTGCCGCGAGATGGATGATGACC
>JBEIJG010000477.1:0-2679 GCA_040380385.1 Phycisphaeraceae bacterium
CGCCAGCTTGGCCGTACTTCTTACGCTCGACCTTACGCGCGTCACGGGTGAGGAACGCGTGCTCGCGGAGGATTGCCTCGAGGGTCGAATCGAAGTTCAGGACCGCGCGGCCGAGGCCGAGGATGGTCGCGCCGCACTGTCCGGTGGTACCACCGCCGCAGGCGTTGACCTTGACGTCGACCTTGCCCTTGAGGCCGGTCTTGTCGAGGACCGCGAGGATGTTCTGCCTGTCACGTTCTTCCACGAAGAAGTCGGCAAACTCCTTGCCGTTCACTTCGATTGCGCCGGTTCCGGTCTTCACGCGCACGCGGGCGACGGCCGTCTTGCGGCGACCAGTTCCCCAATACCAGCCCTTCTGATCGGGGCCGCGGAGGATGCGCGTGGAGGGAGCAGTCGTCGTCGTGGTCTCTTCGGTCATGGCGTAGTTCGCTGTTTGGAGCGCCTGTCGGCGTCAATGTGCTGCGTCAGATCAATCAGTTCGTTTGGATCAGGGTGTTTGCGTTGCCTAGCTCAGTTCGAGCGGCGTGACTTCAGTTCGAGCGGCGTGGAGCGCCTTGGAGGCGCGAGCCCTTCTGAAGCGCGGCCTTGGTCACAGGCACGGTGCCCATGTCAGCCTTCGCGTCAAAGGCAACTGGCTCTTGCGAAGCGTGCGTGTGCGACGCGCCCGCGAAGACGCGAAGACGCGCCGAGAGCGAGCGGCCGTAGCGGCCCTTCGGAACCATGCGAAGAATCGCCTCGCTCACGAGACGCGCTGGATTCGAGTCCATCTCTTGACGGTACGAACGAATCTTGAGGCCACCTGGGTAGCCCGACCAACGGCGACGCGTCTTCTGATCGAGCTTGCTGCCCGAGAGGACGATCTTCGAAGCGTTGGTCACGATGACAGCGTCACCAGAGAGAACGCCGGGCGTGTATTCGGGGCGGTGCTTGCCCATGAGAACCGTCGCGACTTCCGTCGCGAGGTGGCCGAGCGTCTTGCCTTCGGCATCGACGTGGCGCCATACGGTCTTGATCTCACCGGGCTTTGCAATGTAGGTCTGACGGGGCATGTTCTGTCCAGAATTCACCCGCGGCGCGCAGCCGCGGAAGTGCAAGGTGTGCACGGATCGCCGTGCGGAGAATCGGCGAGGATACCAAGACCCCGAGGGGTGTCAAGATCACTACGCTCTCGACACACACCGATATGAGCCGACATCGGAAGTGAAGCGCGCGAGTTCTGGTGAATTCGCGTCCAATAACGGTCGTACACACCATGCCGAACAAGATCCTTCGCCTCTCCGTGACGTGGGCAACCATTCTCGCGATCGCCAGTCTCGTCATCGTGCTGCAACGTGTGCGCGGTGGACCGGATCCGGAAGGGATGACGGAACCCGTTGATGCCTCTGTTGTGCCTCTGGTGGAGCCGCTGCGGATGGATGCGGAATTGACGGGCAAAATCGTCGTGGCCGCGCACGCGTGGGCACCGACGATTTCCCCGGAGTTGCTTCTGACGAACGCGAAGCCGCTCGAAGAAGGGAACTCAAGTGAGCGATTGGCACACGCGATTCTCGTGGGTGCGGTGGAGGGTTGGTCGAAGGGTGCGGATGCGGCGCGCGCGGTTGAAATCATCGAGAGCGATGAGAGCAATGAGCGCGACGCGTTCGAGGCAAACAGTGCGTTGAAGGCGGACGTTGTTGGAGCACTCGAAGAACTCGCGATTTCGAACGGCGACTTCGCGGCGGTGAGCGATGAGACGCGCGAACGGGTCGAAGCGGATCTTGGGTTTTTCGGTCGCGTGCTCTCGATCGATGGTGTCTCGGAAGCGAAGAGTGGCCTTGCAGTGATGATTTTTGCCGGCGTGTGGTACCTGACAGTTTTCTTGCTTGGTCTTGTCGCGTTGATCGCGCTCGTTGGATTTGTGGGCGCTGGGAAGTGGAAGCCCGCGCTGCAGCCGACATCCGACGGACATGTCATGCTTGTGCTCGGCGAAACTTTCGCAGTTTGGATGGGGCTCTATCTCTTCCTCACCATCGGAGCCACGGTGATCGTGGCGCTTTTGCCCGAGAGCACTGCGTCCACGGGAGGCCTTGTGCTTTCCATCGCTGCGATGGGTGGCTCGCTCGCGGTGCTTGCATTCCCGCGGTTGCGCGGCGTGTCTGCTGCCGAGCTTCGCGCTGCGATCGGGCTCAACACTGGCCGTGGTGTTCTGCGTGAAGTTGGTGCTGGAGTCGTGTGCTACGTCAGCGCAGTACCGATTCTCGTCGCGGGTGGAATCATCTATTTCATCCTGAGTTTGATCGCGCAGGCAATCAGCGGTGAACAGGCGCCGCCGTCACACCCGGCCGTCGAAATGCTCGGTGGTGCGGGTGCGCTTGAAGTTGTGTTGCTCTTCACGCTCGCAAGCGTGATGGCGCCGATTGTCGAAGAGATCGCGTTTCGTGGTTTCCTGTACGGGCACCTGCGAAGCGTCGTGGCGCCGCGAGCGCGGTTCGCATCAGCGATGGTTGCTGCGGTTGTCTCAAGCGTGATTTTCGCAGCGATTCACCCGCAAGGATTACTGTTTGTGCCAGCGCTCGGCGGACTTGCGGTTGGATTCTGTCTTTATCGAGAGATGCGCGGAAGTCTGATCGCACCGATGGTCGCGCACGGCATCAACAACGCGTTCACGTTGGCGCTTGGCTTGATGCTGTTCTAAATCGA
>JBEIJG010000478.1:0-2658 GCA_040380385.1 Phycisphaeraceae bacterium
GCCGCGACGGCGAGGTTTCGGAGGAGGCGCGCGCGGCGTTTCTCGGGCGCGCCAAGTGACGCGGGAGCAACGCGCATCGAGCAGGGGATCGGCTCGCCGACAATCGGCTCCCAGCCTTTGCGGAGCGCTTTCGGATCGACTTCGACGAGTCCCCAGCCTCCGGGAACCTCGCGCGGGCGCAAGAGCCCGTGCGGTGCCATGACGAGGAGGTGGTCGGCCACGCGCCAGCGCGCGAGCATGGCGAACTTCGTATCGATGCCGAGTCGTTCATCGATCGACGCGAGTTCCGTCACCACGGCGCGGTATGCGGCGATGCGGCTCGCGCCGAACTCCCACGTGTCGAGTGACTCAAAGAGCGTTGAGCCAGCGTGGCGGAGATGCGGCTCGCGCACTTTGATGCGCAGTTCTTCGATCACGCGCCGACGCTCGATGAGGTACTCCTTGCGACGTACGAGTTCCTTCGGGTCTTTGTCATCCGACGCGAAGTCCGCGCGCGACTGCTTGCATTCGATCGCGATCACCCGCGGTGCGCGCGCTTCCGCAGTAGGCTTTCCAAACACTTCGACGGCGCGTGGATCATCCGCGTGATCGAGCCAGCCGAGCGCGTCAAAGCGGTAGCGGTTGAAGGGACACGACACTTCCGACGCAACCGCGCGACAACCGATCGCGCGCAACCACGCGAGCGCCATGTCCTTCAACTGCAAGTGTCGTTTCGTCTCTGGCATGGCGCGCTCGTGCGAGGTTTGAATCTGCGGCGTATTGGAGCGTCGAGTCTTCTATGAAAACGCCCCCGCGCAAGTCCATGCGCGGGGGGCGAAATGTGCGTTCGGTGGCGAGGCTCAGCGCGATTCGCGCGTGAGCGGCGTATAGGTTTCGCGTTCGCCGCGGCCCGTGATGGGGTAATCCTTGCGCAGCGGGAATGCGGGGAAATCCTTCCACATGAGAATACGACGAAGGTCTGGGTGTCCACGGAAGCGGATGCCGTACATGTCGTAGACCTCGCGTTCGGTCCACTCGGCACCCGGCCAAAGGTCGCAAGCGCTTTCGATTTCAAGCGCGGGATCTTCGGCGATACCACTCGTATCGAGCGTTGGATCGAGGAAGCACTTCACCGCGAGGCGGCGCTCGTACTTGTACGACTGGATGAGGTAGACAACTGCAAAGCGCCCGGGCTGCTTGACGGGGTACTTCAGGTAGTCGATGCCGACGACGTCCGTCAGGAAGTTGTAGTCGAGCCGCGGGTCGTCGCGAAGCTGACGCAGCACGTCGTGCATGCGTTCTGGCGGGCAGATCAGCGTGGTGAGACCGCGAAACTCGGCGGCCATGAACTTCACGCCTGGGAACGCTTCTTTGATGATCGGAAGCGAGGGGTGATCGAGGACGGGCTTGTCGGCCATGGGGCGGCGAGTATAGCGCGCGCGAACGGTGCTTGGCACGTGCCGTGCAGTGCATGGCACTGGTTGGCACGTGCCAGGCACCTCAGCATGTGCGTTGCAAGGTCAAGTCAGGCAAGAGCTTTCACGCGCGGCGACAGCGTGCTTGGCACGTGCCGTGCAGTGTCTGGCACTGGTTGGCACGTGCCAGGCACCTTTCATTTTTAGTGTCGGAAGCGGCGCACGCCCGTCACGAGGCAGGTCACACCGCGCTCGTTGCAGAGTTTGAACGTGTCTTCGTCGCGCTTTGAGCCGCCCGGATGCACGATGCAGCGAACGCCTGCGTCGATCAGAAGGCGCGGGCCATCGTCGAAGGGGAAGAAGGCATCGCTCGCCGCGACCGCGCCAGCCAGTGCGCGCGCGCCCGACTTCTCGACCGCGTTCCGGCAACTTGCCACGCGATCCATTTGTCCGGCGCCTGCACCAAAGAGTTGCCCATCGCACCCAATGCAGACGGCATTCGATTTGAGGTGCTTCACCACCGCCGTGAGGAACGCCGCATCGCGCAACGTCGCTGCGTCGGGCGCCGGTCCCGCGACATGCTGGAAAGCACTCGCGTTGATCTCGTGCGTGTCGGCCTCTTGCGCCAAGAAACCGCCGGGAATCGAACGCACCAAGACCGACTTCGGCGCCGCGCTCACCGGACCAACTGCGAGGAGTCGAGCGTTCTTCCAACGCGCCTGAAGAAGCGCGAGCGCATCGGCGTCGTATCCCGCGGCCACCACGACCTCGAGGAACTTTTCACCGGCAACAATCTCTTCCGCCGTCGCTCGATCAACGACGCCGTTCAGCGCAACGATGCCGCCAAACGCGGCCAGCGGGTCGCCCGCATACGCCTTCGCGAACGCCTCGCGCAGCGTCGGCGCGACCGCAGCACCACACGGATTCGTGTGCTTCACGACGACCGCGCCAACCATGTCGGGTGCGAGCTCGCGCAAGTCCTGCACGAGTTCAAGCGCCGCCGCGGCATCGAGCAGGTTGTTGTAGGAGAGCGGCTTTCCGTGCAGCAATTCAGCGCCGACCACATTCGGTCCGCGGTAGGTCGGATCGCGATAGACCGCGGCCGCCTGGTGCGGATTCTCGCCGTAGCGAAGCTCGCCTTCGTTGACACCGCGGAGTTCAAACACCGGAGGGAAGCGATTTCCCGCGCGCTGACTCATCCACGCGGCGATTGCCGTGTCGTAGGCAGCAGTCCGTGCGAAGGTCGCCGCCGCGAGTGCGCGGC
>JBEIJG010000479.1:0-2649 GCA_040380385.1 Phycisphaeraceae bacterium
CGTGATGGCGGGCCAGGCCGTGATGGCTGGGCAGCGCGCTGGGAGTCGCACATGGCGCGCCCTCGAACAGCGCCGCCGGAGCGCTTTCGTTCACCGACCGAATCGTGCGTCCCTGCGGGATCGATCACACTCGCGGAGGACCTCAACATCGGCTCGGATACGCGTGCCGCACTTCGACAGCGCGGCGGCGAACGCGAGGCAGGCCGCTTGCTCAACTCGTTTCTTCTCGAGCGAGGCCGCGACTATCGCACCACGATGGGATCGCCCGTTTTCGCGTGGGATTCGTGCTCGAGGCTCTCGCCTCATTTTGCGTGGGGCACGTTGAGTGTTCGACGCGCGTATCAAGGTGCGCAGCGACGATTGGCGCAACTCGCCGAGCCAGCCCGTGTCGCTCAAGAAGGAATGCAAGAAGACGACGTCGGGCCGTGGCGCGACTCGATTCGGAGCTTTCTCTCGCGCCTCTCGTGGCACTGCCACTTCATTCAGAAGTTGGAAGATGAGCCCGACATTGAAGCGCGCTGCATGGTGCGGTCGTGTGAGACGCTCCGCGATGATCTCGCGCCGGAAGTGCGCGATACGCGATTGCTCGCGTGGCAACGTGGACAGACCGGCTATCCGATGGTTGACGCGTGCATGCGTGCGCTTCTTGCCACAGGCTGGATCAACTTTCGCATGCGCGCGATGCTCGTGAGTTTCGCGAGCAACCACCTTTGGCTCGATTGGCGATACTTCGCACCGTGGCTTGGTCGACAGTTTCTCGACTACGAGCCAGGCATTCACTATCCCCAAATCCAAATGCAGTCGGGGACGACGGGAATCAACACGTTGCGCATCTATTCACCGCGCAAGCAGGTCGAGGATCATGATCCGCACGGTCAGTTCATTCGGCGATGGATTCCCGAGCTTTCCGCGGTGCCCGACGAGTTTCTTGCCGAACCAGAGACGATGCCAGGATTGCTGCAGACCATGATCGGTTGCAGGATCGGCGCCGACTACCCAGAACCCATCGTCGAACATCGTGCGGCGTATCGACACGCGCAGGACGCGCTGCACGGACTGCGCGCGACGCCGACCGCACGCGACGAAGCACGCGCGGTGTTTCAAAAGCACGGAAGTCGGAAGCGCAAGCGGAGTTGATCCGCGTGGCGGAAGCATCTCAGCTCAGCGCGACGCGATGCACTCGCGGCGCGATCCGCGCCAAAGCGAGCGAAGACCTGCGGCCCTGCGCGCAGCGCAGCCCGCAGGTCAGTCGCGAGCGCTCAAGAAAGCCCCAGCCGCGCCTTCTTCGCTTCCCACTCAGCGGTTTCGCGCTTGTTTTCCGTCGCGAGAGACTTCCCTGTGCGGATCGCGTCGATTTCGAGGCCAGTCAAGTGCATCGCATTGAGGCGGTAATCTTCGAACGCCTCGCACGCGACCGGCACGATCGGCTTGATGAGTGCGTACATCGCCTTCGCGTAGTCTTGGATTTCGATCTGCGCGTGTGGATCCATGCGCAGCGAGAGGAAGTGGAAGATGTTGTGCAGGTCGCACTTCCAATACCACTCGGTGTACACCGAGACTGGCAGGACGGCCCGCGCGAGTTCACGTGCGACACCCTTCTCCGTCAACTCGAGGTACTTCGCGTAGTTCGCTTCCGCACTTTCGAGAAGCTGCAGGAACTCTTCCGCCGTCCCCGCGTCGATCGGGCCTTCGCCACCCTGACGATTCGACTTCGACTGCTTCCGCACGTTCTCGATATCGGGGCGATAGAAACGATCCGGCATGATCGAGTAGCGCGCGCTGTACTCATTCACGTTCGCGGTGCGATGGCGGATCCACTGGCGCGCGATGAAAATCGGCATCGCGATGTGGAACTTGAACTCAACCATCTCAAACGGCGTCGAGTGGCGGTGCCGCATGAGGTAGCGAACGAGTCCGCGATCCTCGCTCACCATCTTCGTCCCCTGCCCGTACGACACACGGGCCGACTGCACGATCGCACTGTCGGCGGTTTGCCCTTCGGGAACAAGTCGCGGCATCGCATCGACGAGCGCGATGAAGCCATGCTCGTGGATCGGGATCGACCAGCGACTTGAACCGCCCATGACGTCGTAGAAAGGCGTCTCGGGCATCACGCGCTCGATCGGAGCGGGTGCGGCAGAATCGACAGCGTTTGGGGTCGCGGCAGCGTCAGGCGGGAACGACATGGGGTCGGAATGTAGCACGGCCCGCGATGGCACCGCGGTAGCGCCGCGGAAGCACCGTGGAAGCAGCACCCCTTCCACTCACCCGCCGCGGATCCGCTCACTCATCGCAAAGAGCCACTGGCCGACGGATTTTGTCGTGCCCTGCAGCGTCGGCTTTCCCTTCGAGCGAAGGATCGGCTGTACGTCGCCCGCGAGGCCCCACTCAACTTCGAGGCTGTCGAAGCACTCGTCGAGCGTGGGCGCGGGTAGAGGCGCGCCGATCGCTTCACGGGTCGTCGGATAGGTGCGCTCCGCACCCGCGGGCGCCGAGGTCTTCAACGCGGCGGGTACGCCTTCCGGCGCCGCGACGAACGCTCGGAGGTCCGCTTCACTTGTCGGAAACGCGTCGTTGCGATCGGCGTAGGCGAGCACACACCACGCGAGCTCACGCAGGCGTGCGTCGGTGATGTGCGCGGTCGTTCGC
>JBEIJG010000480.1:0-2638 GCA_040380385.1 Phycisphaeraceae bacterium
AGTGCGCGCCGATGGACGTGACGAGTGCGTCACGGCGTTGCAAGTTCGTCACGGAGTGGCGTTGGTGGAAGTGCCTGCGGGCTGTGCCTGCGGTGCGGGTTCTGCCTGCGGCGCGTGCTCTGCCTGCGGCGCTGGTGGCGTCTCGCCCGAATTCGTGCTGGCGTTTTTGTCGTCGTTCTTGTCGCGCGTGAGTGGACTGCGCGAGAACGGCTCGGCGGCGGAAGTTGCGACGGCTTCACGCGATTCCTTGATCGCGTTCTTCTCGACGGGAACCGCACTCTCCCAACCACCACCGAGTGCGCGGCAGAGGTCGACCACCGAACGCGCCGCAAGTCCGCGCGCTTGCACTTCGGCATCTTGCGCGCGGAAGTACTGATTCTCGACTTCGAGCAAATCTTCAAGCGTCGTCGTGCCCGCGTTGTATTGCAACTTCGCGAGGCGATACGTGTCGCCCGCGCTCACAACGGCCTTCGAATACCGCACATCTGCATCGCGCGCGAGAACGAACGACGAAATCGCGACGTCCACTTCGGCAACGGCGCGCACGAGTGTGCCGCGCCATGCGTTGAAGGCGACTTCCGCGGTGGCCTTCGCTTGCAAGATTTGCGAGTCGATCGCGCCACCTGTGAAGAGGGGCAGCGAGAGCGCTGGCCCGAAGGAATACGCGCGATTCGACCAATCGCCGAGGCCGTTGAATTCGGTCGCGGAGATGTAGAGATTTCCGCCAAGCGTGAGCGCGGGATAGTGCAACGCTTCCGCCGCGCCGATCGACGCGACGGCCGCGGTGTATCGCTGGTTGGCTGCGCGAAGATCGGGTCGGCGCTCGAGAAGCGACGCTGGAAGGCCGACCGCGATCGCATCGGGTGCACTCGGAATCTTGCCGCGCGCGCCGAGCATCGCTTCGATGTCGGCGGTGCTTGTGCCGCAAAGCGTCGCGAGATCACCCTTCGCATCACCAAGCGTGGCGCGCAGTTGCGGGATTGCTGCTTCCTCGAAATCGAGGTTCGACTGCGCTTGATTGACGTCGAGTTGCGTCGTCGTGCCGGCTTTGAATTTCTTCTCGGCAAGCTCGAGCGTTTGGCGCAAATTCGCCACCGCCGCTTCGGTCACCGCGAGTCGCTCTTCAATCGTGCGAAGTGCGAGATACGCCACCGTCGTCTGCGCGCGCACCGAAATGAGCGCATCACGGAGGTCATCCACACTCGCGCGGAGGTCGGCTTCGCTTGCTTCGATGAGCCGCCGAATGCGGCCCCACAGATCGATTTCCCACTTCGACATCGCCACGCCGTACGCCCACACCGAGAAGGGATCGGTGTCGACGCCCTGCGCTGCGAGCTGCGAGAAATTCTGCTTGGTTCGCTGATACTCAGCACCCGCAGCAATGGTCGGCCAAAGCGCCGACTCCGAGAGGCCAAGTTGCGCTTGCGCAACACGCACGCGCGAGAGCGCTCCAGCAATCGAGGCGTTCGCGGCTTCGGCCTTCCCGATGAGCTCATCGAGCTTCGGATCGTTGAAGCGCGTCCACCAACGATCGACGTTCGCCGAGCCATCCGCGGTTTCGTCTGCAGCGGTCGCCGAGAGGGCGGTCGCGTCGCCGGCGCGTTCGGTCGCGGAGAGTTCTGGCGGCGTGAAGTTCGCCGTCGGCGTGGGCGTCACGTCGGTTGTTTGGAGCGGCTTCGGGTCGGGGCCCATCTTGCAGCCGGCGACCGCGACGAGCGCGGTCAAGGTCAGAGGCAGGAGAGGCAAGCGGAAATCGCGTGGGATAGGGTCGGCCATTGAGCCGCGAATGATACTGAAACTCAGCACAATCCCTGTCTTTCGCGGGAGAATCGTGCAAGTTCGAAGCCGCTCGCCCCTCCGTCGGCCTCTCTTCGGCAAGACTCTCGCATGCGACGCGAGCCGCAGCGAAGTGTGAGATGTCGCATGAAGCCCCGATCCACTGCTACCTACGACCACTTTCCCTCGACTGAGTGGACGTGGCTTGCGACCCGCATCGGCGAGGCCGCGCACGACGCGTCCGCCGCGGCTGCATTGCGTGCGCGGGTCATGGAGCGCTACGCCGAGCCGCTTCGGATCTATGCAAAGGGGTCGAGCCTCGGCTGGCTCGACGACCCAGAGGCGCTCGTCAACGGATTCTTCGCGAGTCGGCTCGCCCGCGACGAGTACCTCGTCAAGTGGTTTGAGAGCGCGATGCCGCTGCGCCGTTTTCTGGCAAACGGCATGCTGCTCTATTTGCGTGAAGAGCGCCGAGCGCGGTTGCGGCGGGCCGCACGCGACGGCGCTTCGGTCGATGCGATGCACGAACAGGGGGCCGACGCGCTTGCTGCACCCGACGACGGTCGCGCCTTCCGCGAACTCGAGCGCGCATGGGCTCGCGGGGTACTTGGCGAAGCGTGCGAACGCGCACGGAATGAGCTCGTCGCGGCTGGGAAGGGGGTCGCGTGGGCCGTGTTTGAACGGCATTTCATCGATGATGTGCCGTACGAAGCGGTTGCGCGTGAACTGGGAATTCGCGAGGAGAGCGCCCGTCCAGCCGCGCGGCTCGCACAGGCGAAGGTGCGCGAGTGGATCAAGTGGCTGCTCGCCCTTGAGGGGGTTTCGGAAGCGGAAATGGACGAAGCGGTCGCCGATGTGACGA
>JBEIJG010000481.1:0-2634 GCA_040380385.1 Phycisphaeraceae bacterium
GACGCTGCCCCGCCCAACCTCCGAAGAAGATCGGCGGGTGCAGAGAGTTCCGGAAAAAGGGGGCGTTCCCCTTGTGGGTCATTGAAACTCGGGTTACTTTCAAGAAATCATCGCCGACATCGAACTCGATGGCGGCATGAGTTTCGCTCCTCGCAAGTTCGCGGCAGGGCTACGGCAAGGCTACGGCAAGGCTACGGCAAGGCTAAGGCAACGTCACGAGCTCGCGAGGAACCTCGACCAAGTCTCGATATCAGGCGCCAAACATGACTCGACTTCTCCCTCTTTCGTTCGCTGCGCTCACCGTCGCTGTTGCTGGGATTGCGAACGCCGACAAGCTCGGCCTTGGCAAAGCCTCGACGGCGGAAAAGGGCGCGCTGATCACGGCCAAGGCGCATTCCGAGAACAGCGCTACTCGCCGTGAAATGCCGAAGAACGACGATTACCAATCGATCATGCGTCGCGCTGGTGGCGGTGGCTCTTCGCCCTCGTGCTGCCCGGCCGACTTCGACTGCAACGGCATCGTTGATGCCTCTGACCTTGCGACCTTGCTGGGTTCTTGGGGCCCCTGCTCTGGCTGCCAGGCCGACATCAACCAAGATGGACAGGTAGACGCAAGCGACCTCGCAACCCTGCTTGGGTCGTGGGGTGTTTGCGTCGGTTGACGCGAGCCAATCCCGCGGGCCTCCCGCCTTGCGCGCGAACGAATCACCCGCATCAGCGTGAGCGTCACCGGACTTCCGAAACGCTTCGAAAAACGAGCATCACATCGGTCTCAATCTCGAGCCCGCATCTCTCCGAACCCGGCCACTCGGCCGGGTTTCTCTTTGTCCGCTGCAAAGTTCTGACATTCTGCGTACCGCGTACGCAGCGAACGCCCAAAGGCGCGGTTCTAATGCCCACATGCGTCCAATCGCGTTCCGACGTTGCCTACTCGCCGTCTTTCTTCCTGCGCTTCTGCTCGCGCCCGCCCGCGCGTCGTTGGCGCAATCCGCGAAGCCCGCCAGTATTCCCGACGAGTGGTTCTTCGACGGCGCGAATCGCCCCGCACCGTTGAAAGAACTTGAAGGCAAGCCTGCGCCCGAACTCGAAGTGGATTCGTGGATCGGCGACTCATTCAAACTCTCCGATCAGCGCGGCAAGGTTGTCGTCGTCGACTTCTGGGCGACGTGGTGCGGCCCGTGCATGGCAGCGATTCCTGAGAACGTCGCACTGATGGAGAAACACAAGAACGATGGACTTGTGTTCGTCGGCGTGCACGACACCAACGCAGGCTTCGAGAAGGCCGCGCAGGTCGTCAAAGAGAAGAAGATCAATTACCCCGTCGCGAAGGATGTTTCCGGCGGTAAGAGTGCTGCGGCGTTTCGCGTGCAATTCTGGCCGACGTACGTCGTCATCGATCGCGAAGGCATCGTGCGCGCCGCGGGATTGATGCCGAACAACGTCGAAAAGGTTGTGGAGATGTTGCTCAAAGAAAGCGCGCCTGAGGGCGCGTCAGCAACCGGACTTCCCTCGGAGAGCTATCTCGGTGGAACCAAGCGACCAGCGTCACTGCGTGCGATCGAAGGGAAGCGTGCGGCGAAGCTCGGCGCGCAGTCGTGGATCGGCACCGCACCCGCGCCGAATTGGCGCGACACGTGGAAGAACAGCGTCGTTGTCTTGCACTTCACACAACCGTCCGGCGACTTGGCTGCGAAGGAGTTCGAACGATTCGCGCGGCTGAACGATGAGTTTGCATCACAGGGCGTGGTGTTCGCGGCGATCGGCGATCCGCATGCTGATGCGAAACTGCTCACAGCGCTTTCGGAAGGCGCAAAGGCAACGATGCCTTTTGCCGTGGATCTCGCGCCTGAAACAGCTGCTTCGACAACAAATGGCAAGCCTGCACCGAAAGCCGCTGGCGTGACCGCCGCCGCGTACGGCGTGGTTTTCATGCCTGCAACGATCATCATCGATCGCGCGGGAAATGTGCGCGCAGCAGGCGTCCGACTGGATCGCACGAAGCCCCTGCTTGAGATGTTGCTCGCTGAGGCGGCACCCGCGAATACAAGCGAGCCTTCAACGAATTAGTCCCACCGATGGATGCGACGCAAGCACGCGCCACATCCTCGCCGCAGCCGAACGACGACACGAAGCCGACAGAACGCCGAAAGAACGCCGACAGAACGCCGACAGAACAGACGGATCCAACCATGACGATCGCCACACAAAATCACGCAGCGCATATCACTGGGCGCTCGCCATTCATCGATCACGTTCGAACGCAAGTCGCTCGCACGGTCGTTGGACAAGATGCGGTCGTCGAGCGCGTGCTGATCGCGCTTCTCACTGGCGGCCATCTTCTTCTCGAAGGCGTTCCAGGCATCGCGAAGACCTTGCTCGTCCAGTCGGTGGCGAAGGCAATTGATCTTCGGTTTGCACGTGTGCAATTCACCATCGATCTTCTACCAAGCGATATCGTCGGTAGCGAAATTCTCGATCAGAAGTCGGGCGAGTTCCGCATTCACAAGGGACCGATCTTTACGAACCTTCTCCTCGCCGACGAAATCAATCGCGCGAGCCCAAAGGTGCAATCGGCGCTCCTCGAAGCCATGCAAGAGCGACGCGTTTCGATCGGCGATACCACGCACGATCTCC
>JBEIJG010000482.1:0-2622 GCA_040380385.1 Phycisphaeraceae bacterium
CACGAAGCCGCCGAACGCCCGTGCGCAATCTGCCCTCACGAATACGAGCATCAAACTGTTTTGCGAGTTCATCAACGGCCATGCGATAGCGCGGCGGAAACGCGATCACGCACTTCTGTTGCGCGTGATCCGCAAGGGTGGGCCACACGAGGCCATGCACGAGCTCGCGCGATGAAACGGGAATCTCGAGCGTTCGTGCGGGCAACACAAAGAGCGGGTGATAGGTAAAACGAACGCCATTTGGCGTTGATTCTGCGTGTCCCATCGTTCGAATCGGTGCGCCAAGGTCGCCGCGCGCGAGGAAGGCTCGGGGACGGTTCAACACGGGCTTGCGCGCGAAAAGGAGATCACTCGCAACCGTGCACGCGAAGAGGTCGAGGCGAATGCACCAGCCTGCGAAGAGAAACGAGAGCGCGATGATCGGCAGCGCAAAGACAAGTGCGATGAACGGATGGATCATGAGCGCAAGCGCGAGAACGCCGAGAATCGAGCCGCGCAGCGCAACAAGCGCCGCATCGACGATCGCGAAGGGACTGAGCACGATGAGCGCGTCGATGACGTGGAAGGTGATCCAAACAGAGACGAAGATCGCGATTGCTGCCGTAATGACGACGGCGAGGAGAACGCCGTGAACAACACTTGTCTCTGCGAGCAAGCTTGACATCCAGCTTGGATCCATGAACCCCGCAACGTGCGCAACGGGTTCTGCGACAGGAGCGGTTGTCGCACTGGAGATCGTCGCACCGCCAGATGCGCCATTGCTTGCGCCGCCAGTCGCCGCAGTCATCGTCGAAATGATGGTCGGAAGCAGGACTCCCGCCGCGATCAACGCAGCGAGTTTCGCCTCGAGATACTCGCCCGCATCGAGCAACTTCCGAATCGGAAGGGGAATCGCGGGAGACGCGCACTTCTTGAGCAGGGCAAGCGCGAGCACGATGGAACATGGAACGAGGAACCACGGGTTTGCGTGGAGCGGCGCTGCGGCCGATGTTCCGAGTGCCGTGTAGTCAGACCAGCCAATCGCGACGAGTACGAGGAGCGGCGAGATCGCCAAGCCTGTGATTTGCGCGATGCCTGTCGCGACGGTGACGGCGCGTGATTCGGGCGCAGCGCTCGTTGCCGCACTCGTCGCAGCACTCGTTGCAGTGGGAGCGGTCGCTATCGCCGTGTCAGCCGCCGCCGCGGGATAGGCGATCACCGCGAGGATGCCGACTGCCACCACAAGTGCGAAGAGGCCTATCGCCCGCGGATGTTTCATGAGGATCGAGTGTGGCATGGCGTTCATTGTTGCGTGCTCGGAATGTTGGCGGTGCCGTGACGCAACAAAAACAATGATCTCGATAGGATGCGCCCGTGCTTCCCAATCTCCAATACGCCGCGATTCGCTACGAGAACTTCCACAGCGAGGTTCTGCTTCCAACCGCATTCCCGATGCGAGCGCCGCTCGATGTGGGCATGTGGCAACCGGCGGGTTCTGGCCTCGAAGGCGGCCATCCCTCGCATGCGGCGGCGCGAAAGGCGAAGTATCGGCCGGTGAAAGTTGGTCTTCGTTGGGGTCCGGTTTGGTCGACGGCGTGGTTCCGGCTCTCCGGTCGCGTGCCCGCCGAAATGCGCGGACACACCGTCGCGCTGCGATTTTCCTGCGGAACGGAAGGCACGCTTTGGAAGGACGGCATCCCGTTCCAAGGCTTTGATCCCTACCGTGACCTCGCGTTCTTGTGGCCTGCAGCGAAAGGCGGCGAGAAGTTCGACCTCCTCGTCGAGGGCGCATGCAACCTTCCGCTTGGGATCTCGACCTTCTGGTGGGATCACCCTGAACTCCAGACGCGCTGGCGCGAACCGCAGCCGGGACGTCTCGAAAGCGCCGAACTCGTTGTCGTCGACGAAGCAGCGTGGCGCTACGCGCAAGCGTGGGACTTCCTGCGGCGTTTGATGCTCGCGCTTCCTGAGGATGCGCCGCGTGCTGTTGAAATCGCGAATGGACTCCGCGACATTCACGCGTCGATTGACGCGCGCGATCCGGTGCCCGGCATGGAAGACACTGCAGCCGCGCTCGACGAACTCGTGCAAGGCGGTGCGCACACGCCAGCGACCGCATGCGTTGCGGTCGGTCACGCCCACATCGACACTGCGTGGCTTTGGCCCTTGCGCGAAACGCGTCGCAAGTGCGTGCGGAGTTTCTCGAATGTTCTGCGTCTTCAAGAGCGTTTCCGCGATTTCCACTTCCTCTGCTCGCAGGCCCAGCAGTACGAATATGTCAAGCAGGACGCGCCCGAGGTGTACGCGCAGATCGCGCGCCGCGTGAAGGAAGGGCGATGGGAAGCGGGTGGTGCGATGTGGATCGAGCCCGATTGCACGTGTCCATCGGGTGAGAGTTTTGTTCGGCAAATCGTGCACGGAACGGGCTTCTGGGAGAAAGAGTTCGGCGCTGCGGGTAAGCAGCGATTTCTCTATCTCCCCGACACGTTCGGATTTCCTCCATGCTTGCCGCAAATCGCTCGTCTCGGCGGTCTCGACACCTTTATCACGAACAAGATGAGTTGGTGCGAAACGAATCGTTTCCCACACGTCACGTTCATGTGGCGCGGGCTCGATGGCAGCGAAATCCTCACGCATCTCACG
>JBEIJG010000483.1:0-2587 GCA_040380385.1 Phycisphaeraceae bacterium
CATTTGACAATCGGTTTCGACAGAGATCGAGAATTCACCCAATGGATGCTTGTTGGCGATTTCGACGCAATTAGTCTGCGCACGGAGTGGCTTGGCACGCGTCGCTCAGCAATCAACAGCAAGGAGTGCATCATGCGAGCATCAACATGCCGTCCTCGCCCGAGCGTGTGGTCGCTTCAAGCCCCGCCTCTCGGCCTGCTGCTCGGCGCAACGATTGCGTCTGGCCACCGCATGCTTCGGTTGGGGTGTGTCGCACTTGTAGCGTCGATCGGAACGGCGCTCCATGCGGACCCGCCGACACAGGCCGATCGTGTTCCGTCCGGCGCGAAGGCGGTGCCGGCCGCGACAGACGCGTCGTGCTGGAAGCTTGACGCGCTGCTCGCGGCGCCCGAGATTGCGAGCGTTCTTGAGTCGGGACAGACCGCGCGTGTCTCGCTGATGTTCGGTCAATCACGCCTTTCCGCGATCGTCGCCCGCGTGGTTCGCGATGGCAGAACGACTTTGGCGCTCGGTCCCATGTGGGTAGTCTCGGTCGACGGACTTCCCGCCATCGAACCGTCGCTGCGAATTGCTCCATTTGCCGAAGCAGAGGCTGTGACCGAGCCTGAAGTCGAACGAGGAATGGATGAAGGAACAGAACGCCAATCAGTCCGCTGGGATCTGATACCAACGGTCGCGCACCCTTCGTTCAGTACGGTTGTTCCCGCGCCCGGAGATCGAAGCGTAAGCGCATCGCACGACCCGTTCGCGCACTGTCTCGCGCCCGCAAGTGTGGACGACCCGTCGTTCAAATTCCTGCTCGCATGGGACGATCGAACATCCGCTCGCATCCACGCCCGCGCAATCGAGGGACTTCGAATTGCACGAGAGATCACCGACTTGACTCTCAACCCCGAAACGGCGCCTGCCGAACAGCGGCAGGGTGCTGTAGGCACGGAGGTGCCTGGCGATGCCGAGGGCTTGAGTGACCCCGAGGGCTTGAGCGACCCCGAGGGCTTGAGTGACCCCGAGGCCTTGAAGGATCCCGAGGCGCAGCTGCGACGCTTGCGTGCGCGAGCCACGGAGTTCCTGCGAGAGCCATTACCGACGATGCCTCCGTGCGGAAGCCCGTTGATCGCCTCCATCGAACTTGCCGACGCGCATCAAGCGCTTCTGCGAGCACTCGGACGGGTCGCCGAGGCTGACAGACTGGCGAAGTGGGTGTGCGATCGCCTTGCGCGGGCAGGTATGCACGCACTCGCTGCTCGGCTTGCCGAACGGGTTCCGCCAGCGTCGATCGACTTCGTGTCATGCACGGTGCATCCATGCTGGCTCACCGATACTGGAGAGATCACCGCGGCGGCATCGACGATTTTTCAGGAACAACGGCGTTTCAGCGACGACCTGCTCGCGGCAACTCGGCGGTTGGAACCGTGCGATGCGCGCCTGATCGACGCTCTCAAACGACAATGCGAGTGGTTGGTGGGGCGGCTTCCGATCGGGGCACGTGTCGACGACTCCGTGGAGGGGATGCTTCGATTAGAGATCGCGTTGCTCTGTCGAGGCGCGGGGCCCATCCATCCCTCGATCGTCCAAGACTACGCGATGACGATCGCCCTGCGCGCGTGGAGCACCGCGTGGACGGCTCCGGGTGCGCAAGATCCGACGGCTGACGATGCTCGACGCGCGTGGCGTGCCGTGATCGTCGCCAAGGTCGGCGAGGCGCTTGAGAGAGATCCGTTGCAATCAGAGATTCCGCCTGCCGAGCGAGGTGTGGTTTTGAGGGAGCTCGCGACGGTGATCGACCGAGTACTTGGTCAGCGCGATGAGTATCTCGGCGCGTTTCCGCCAGGCCCCAAGACGGTCGAGATGTATGCGAAGCACCTTGGTTGGATATTCGCGGGTCGAGAATTCGACTGGTTGAGCGAGAACTATCGACGGTACGACGCGCTTGTCGAAGCAGAGGGGCAGAAGGAAGAACCCAATGAACTGCTGCTTCAGACGGTCCTGCAGAACGCTCGGATACGCGTGGCAGTTGACCTCGCGAGCGAGGCGACGGAGGCGCTGTACATGGCGTGCGCTGAAAGCGGCCCGGAAAAGGACTACCCGGAACCCTTCCCCATGCGCTATTCCGGTTTCAACGGTGGAATGCAGCGACTGGTGTGGAGAGTCGGTGCGGATTGATCGTGGGCCTGACGCGTGCCGTGACACGCTTGTCTACATTCCCCGCCGGACGTTGCTGGCGTACATCGTCATCTACCGCCACTCGTGTCTTGGGTACCGACGCCGCAATTCGTTGCGCATCTCGGGGTAAAGCACGCGCCAGAAGTTCGCAAGATCCTGCGTGACCTGCAGCGGTCGATAGTTGGGTCCAAGGATCTCGACGACGAGCGAGACTCGTCCACCTGCGACTTTCGGTGTTTCCTCGAGCCCGTAAAAATCTTGGATTTTCGCGCGCCCACGCGGCGGCTTTCCGAACTCATACTCGACCTTCATGTTGAACCCACGCGGCATGCGAATCGCCGCAGGCGCCATCTTCTCGATGAACTGGATGTCGTCCCACGAGAGCGCACCACGCACCGCATCGATCGCAGGCTTTGCCTCGACC
>JBEIJG010000484.1:0-2562 GCA_040380385.1 Phycisphaeraceae bacterium
ACGAAGCAGGCAGATGGCCATGAGACGAGCACTTCTCGCCTCAAAGTCAAAAGCGACGCCATCGCGAGTCGGATGGCCGAGGGGAAGAGTCGCCTCGATGCCCTGCGAGTTGCCGTTCGCGATCTTTCCGACGACAAGTTGCTCGCGCCGGTGACGACCGAAGACCAGTTCATCCAACGCGTTGAAAGCGCGATCAAAGCGCACAGTCCGGTCCTTGTACGTCGCGGCCAACTCGCGGCCTTCGAGCAAGCGCTCGCCTGCCAAGACGCCTATCTCGCGATGGATGCATGGCGCGTCGATGTGCGTCCCAAACTCGCCGCAGCGCTTGGCCCGATGCTTTCCGATCGACCAAGCCCTGAAGTTGCGGCGCGAGCGGTGGGTGAGATCCGCAGGTTTGTCGCCGCCAATCCTGCGGCACCGATGCGCGAAACTCTGACGCGTCTCGCCGACGCGCTTGACCCAAACGCGGGTGCACTCTTGTGGTCGCCGCAGCGGGTCGAAGTTGCGCTCGCGACGGAGCGTCTTGCGGGAATTGAGGAAGTTCCGGTCAAAGATGGACGCCGTTTCTATCGACGGCCTCCGACTGCGCCAGGCGCACCTGCGGCGCAAAAGGACGCTGTGAAGCGCGCGCTGAAAGACATTTCGGATCTCTCGCTCGATCCTGAGAAACTGAGTTCAATTCTCGCGGTGCCAGCGGTGGATATCACGGGGAAGCCGTTTCCGAACCCGATTTCGCTCGCATGGGGGCGTGCTGAAAGCTCGCTCGCGACGGGGCAGTCACATCAAGTGCTACCAATCATGCTTCTCCTCTTCACCGACATCGTGAACGAGAAGGGTTGCGACCCGCTTCTTCAATTCCGTTCCCTGCGCGATGCGGCGGGAGTTCTTGTGCAGTCTGAGCATGCGTCGGGCAAACTGCGCGATGCGCTCGAAGCATGGCAAACGCGTTGTCGGAGTGAAGCAGCAAATGCGCTGATCGCTGACTGGGTTGCTGCCGGCTACGACCCTGAAACCGTCAATTGGCGCAAGGCGCGCACGGAGGCTTCGAACGCGATTGCGAGTTTCCCCGACGTTGCTGCGATGCGCGCAGACGTCGAGCGCGAGAGTCGCCGACTTGGCGATGCACTTTCGGCACTTGTTCCTGTTGGCGTGCTCGCTCCGAAGAGCGAGTCTGGGCCGCGCGTCGCACGCGTCTCTGGCGCAAGCGAAGAGCTCTTCGTACTCGCGCGAAGCGCCGCGACGTGGTCCGTCATGCCGATCGCGGTCGAGCGAGGAGTGGCAACAAAGGTGCCTGACGGAACTCCCGCGGGTCCAGCCCTGCTCTATCGGAGGAACCCGTCATGAGTGCCATCGAAAAGGACAAACAGTTCCGCACGATTCGTTTCAATAGTGTCGACCCTGAAGCGCGCGTTGGTTTGCCGATTGGCGCGGCGACGACGCCAAGTACGGTGACATGTCTCCTGCTGACGGTTCTCGTGTCAGGAGCGCTTTATGGCCTCGCGTACGCGATCAAAGACCGTGAAGCAGGCGCTGTCATTTGGGAATACATGACAGGGTTTGGGCAAATCCCGATCCCCGTGATTGTGCTGTCGGTGTGGTGTCTCGTGTTTCTCGCGTTGAAGTCGCTGAAAATTCGCACGCAACGGCTGGCGTTGCGCATCGGATTCGTGCCTGAAGACAGTGGATTTGTGCTCAACGACACAACGGCTGATGCGATCGTGGACGCGATTGATCGATCGGTGGATGACCCAACCCGATTCATCTTTCTCGCGCGGTGTCGAGTGGTGCTGCGCATGATGCGGAATCTCGGTCGCGTTTCGGATGTCGATGACATCCTGAACTCGCGCGCCGATCAAGACGAAGCGAGCATGGATTCGGGTTACACGATTTTGCGCGGCTTCATTTGGGCGATTCCGGTGCTTGGATTCATCGGAACGGTCGTCGGTCTTACCCAAGCGATGGCACGGTTCGGCGAAGCGATGGAGGCTGCCGGAAGCGACGTCGGTGAAATCACGACGCGACTTAAGACAGTGATGGAGGGCCTCGATACGGCGTTCATCACGACCGCAGAAGCACTGATCGCCGTGCTCTTCATCTACCTCATCCAGACGTTTGTGCGCCGTGCGGATGAGCATCTCCTCGACGACATTCGCGCCGCATGCGCGAACGTGATCGTGACCCGCGTGCGAATTTCGCGGAAGGAGTCGTGACGTGCGCCGTCGGGACGGTGGCGAAGTTCCAGTTTCGTTTTTCTCCTTTCAGGACGTACTTTTGTCGCTGATCGGGATCTCCATCGTGATTTCGATGGTGCTCATCTTGCAAGTAACACAAGTGACCGCAGGCGCGCTTGAATCGGCCCGCGACATGGTTGAGGCGAAAGTTCCGATCGAAGCAGAGGAGCGCGCGCTGCGCGATCGTGTGTCGGCACTTGAGCAAGCGGTGAAGGCGGCGCAAGAACGCCCCGACACAGATCCGCTCGCGGCGCGAACATCGCTTCGTCAGGAATTGCTCGCGCGATCGGGTGAGTTGGGCCAACTAGAAGCGCGCGCGCAAGAACTCGAG
>JBEIJG010000485.1:0-2553 GCA_040380385.1 Phycisphaeraceae bacterium
GCACGAGTGGGCGCTTCAAGCGAGGTCATCTCCGATGAAGCGGCGGAGTATGCATCCACTGCGCCGATGGCGAAAGTCGTTGTGGGCGCGCGTCGACGAGACGCGCTCGTGACAGAACTCTCGGCGATGACCGCAGAAAGCTGGCGAAATCGCGCGGCAATTCTTCTCGACGACGGATTTCAACATCGCCAACTCGCGCGAGATCTCGATGTTGTGCTCGTCGATGCATCGCGGCCCGGACTTGATGGCGATCTCTTGCCAAACGGTTGGCTGCGCGAACCCGCGCGCAATCTCTCTCGCGCGGATCTCGTGGTGCTCACGAAATCGGATGACGAAGTGCAGCGCGCTCGCGCGGCGGCACTCGTCGCGAAGTTCCGAGGTCGTCCGCATGATGCAGTGTGCGTGCATACATGGGATGGACTTGAAGTGATGGCTGCGCGTGGACGCGAAGTGATCTCTGTCGCGGAATTCGCAGAACGTCGAGTGCTCTCTGCGTGCGCACTCGGGAATCCAAGTCACTTTCATGAAATGGTCGTTCGCGCCGGTGCGCGCATGATCGCGAAGTTGGAGAAGCCAGATCATCGACCATTCACGCTTGCCGAACTCGAGCAGGCAGCGTCACGTGCGGGCGTACGCGAGGTGGTGTTGTCGCGCAAAGACTTCGTGAAACTCGACGTGAAGTCCTCAAGTGCGATGGAGCTCTTGATTCCACAACTCTCCATTGCATTTCTCGAAGGCGAAGAGCGAGTGCGCGCGGCGATCGTGCGCATCGTCAGCGAGAGAAGTTCTCGCGTGAACGTGTGATCGTGTCGAAGTCGGTATAGGGACGACCATTCACGATGCGTTGACGATCGAACGTCGCGGTATTCGAAAGTTCGTACGTCCGCGAGAGCGCTTCGCGTTGCGTGCCGAGTTTCGCATCGTTGCGATCGAAGCCAACGCGCGCGTTGGTCATGACCAGCGTCGACGAAGTTTCAGCGCGTGCGGGCACGACCTCAGTGACTTTCGGAGCACAGCCGACGAGCGTCACCAGAGCGACAGCGCCAGCCGCGCACACGAGACGAGGGCCGAGAACTCGAAATCGATTTCTAATCTTCAGGTTGTCCACGGCACTTCCTCCGGGCCTGACGATGCGCCGCAGTCGTGGTGAAGCAAGCGAAAACGCCGTTTGTCGGCTGAAAGCTCGCCTCTTCGGATGCCGCGCAATTGATACAGATCGGCGAGGTGGAACGAACGACGTCCCGAGAACGCAATCTCTGCTGAACTCTTGACTTCCGATGCCCTGTCGTTGGATACTCGTGGAGTTCTCTGCTCCCAAGAGAGCGTGAGGTTCCCCAATTTGAATTTCGAACGGCCTGGGCCGGCCGAGGTGTGTGATGGCAACAACGACCAAGAAGGATCTCATCGAACGCGTCGCTCAAGACACGGCGCTGCCGCGCACCGACGTGCGACGTGCGGTGCAGAGTTTCCTTGATCACGTGATCGACGAGCTCGCCCGCGGCAATCGTTTGGAGTTCCGCGACTTCGGCGTATTTGAAATCCGTGCCCGTGCTGGTCGTGTCGCGCAGAATCCGAAGACGTTGGAGCGCGTTGCAGTGCCGCCGCGCAAGAGCGTGCGCTTCAAGGTGGGACGTCTCATGCAGCAGTCGCTCGAAGATGGTCAGGTTGTTGCGCGTGTAGGTGCGTCGACGGACTCGGACGAGTGAAGTGACCTGATGCGTGAAGTCGCTTCGATCGAAGCGACTCGCGTGCTCCGCGAGACGCGCTCGCGCGCCGGCCAAGATGCGGCGAGACTTCGTGCGTTTCACGTGTGAAACCTGTTCGAACACGCTTTGAGCGTGTAGGCTCCGCCGCGTGCAGGACGAATTCACCAACAACGACGGAACGCAGGGTGGCGATTTTGGTGGCGGCGCGCGTCGTTCGCGTGGCGGACCCCGCCGCGGTCGTACAGGCGGCGATGGCCAAACGGAATCGCAGCGTCGTGATGTTGCAGCACTCTTCGGCGCCGAACCGCCCGTTGCGATTGAGGCCGAGATGGGTCTCATCGGCGCGGTGTTGTGGGATCCGAAAGTTGTCGGCGATGTGATCACCGTCGTTCGTTCTGGCGACGACTTCTCCGTGCCTCGTCACGGACGCATCTACGACGCCATCATCGAACTCTATGAGCGGCACGCGACGGTTGATCTCGTGCTCCTCAATCAGTTGCTTGTCGATCGCAATCTCGTCGAAGCGATCGGCGGCTTCGAGTATCTCGTGCAACTCGCCGAAGGTGTGCCAAGCGCGGCCAACGCAGTGCACTGGGCGCAAGTCGTCCGCGAGAAGGCGACGACGCGCGAACTCATCGCGGCCGCAGGCTCGATTCTGGAGGAAGCGCATACGTCGCGTCAGCCAGCGCAGAATCTTCTCGAGAGTGCTGAACAGCGCATTTTCCGCATCGCGCAGAAGCGTGAGCAGGGTGTCGTCGCGACGGCGCAAGAGCTCGTCGATGAGACGATGCGTTTGATCGAAGCGAGTGACGGCAAGGGTTTCATGGGTGTGCGCACGGGTTACGGC
>JBEIJG010000486.1:0-2526 GCA_040380385.1 Phycisphaeraceae bacterium
CGCAAGCGCGCTGCGCGCCGAACCCGCACTTGCCGAACTCCTTCCCGACACGATCGGTCCACCTGAGGCGATCTCTCAGGTCATGGTCGAACCGATTCTCGCCGATCCCGCCGCGCTGGCTGCATTCCTGCGCGGCCCCGTCCTTCAGATCAAGTATCTGCCTCGCGGGTCGATCAACGACATCGCCGTCGGACTCGTGCATCAGGGTGCCGGCTGCCTTCGACGAACACTCGCGTTCGAGTCGGCGACGGTCACCTATGGACGGCGCGATGGCACGTCGGTTGCCATGAAGTCCAGCCCACGGCGACCCAACGCCGAGCTTGAACTGCACCCAGACTTCGGCACCCGCCTCGATCTCTCGCAGCCGCTCGCCGATCCGGAGTGGGACGGCACGCTGCGCATCGATACCCGCGTGGGGCATGGTCCTGCGGAGCGGCTCGGAAGTCCTCCGGCGCGGATCCGATCCATGCAGGGCGAGAACGCGGGACCCGCGCTCGAAGGCGTGTTCGACCATGCGTGGGAGGTGCGGGTCGAAATCATCGACCCGAAGAGCGTCACGATGTCGCCCGCCTGGGAGCCCTATGCCGCCGAGCGCATCGGCGACTCGCTTAAGACACAGGAGATCGCGATTGCCGCGCTTCCAAAGGGTTCGACGGACGCCACCGCGGAAGGCGCGAGTTTCGCGTTTGACCTCGAGGTCTTCGGCACGATCAACCAGGTGCATGTCAACCTCGCGGCAACGGTCGAGCAGGAGGATCGCACGTGGGATGTGGCGAATGGAAACAAAAACACCCTCGATGGATTCGCGCCCGATCGCCCCTTCCAACTCGTGCTGCGTGGTGAGGCGCCGAAGAACGTGCAAAACCCAAACAGTTCGAGCTATCTCGCGGGTCGATGGAGCGCCAAGTACGACGGCAAGCGGCGAACGCCGTTCGAAGTCGTCTTCACCAAGGACCCGAACGCGACCGACCTCTCGCAACAGACCGACGACGACTCGCGGTCAAGTCGCCTCGGCACCGTTGTGCCGAACACCGCCGTTGGCCCCAAGCGACCGATGGCGAACTGACCTGCGCGCACACAGTGCACGGCACGTGCATCGTTCCGCAAAGTTCTCCGCGGTTCTCCGCAGTTCCCCCACGACGCGATGCGTCACTTCCGCAAGAACACGAACACCCCGTGCTTGTTGCCGACGACAACGTCCGGCTGATTGTCACCATCAAGAAGCCCCGTCCAGAACTGTGTACCGACGCCACTGTCCTCGTCGATCCGGTGCTGCACAAAGCGTGCGCCTCCCGGTCCCGATGCGTCGCGCACGGTCTCAAACCACGCGAGGATCGGCGCGGCCATCGGATCTTCGTCGCCCATCGGTCCATGCGCCCAACGGCGCTTCCCAGTCACGATGTCGGGCAGACCATCGCCGTTCATGTCCGCGAGCCGAAGCGCGTGCAATTGGCTGAAACCCTTCCCCGCAGCCGTGCCGTCCGTGTTGTCGGCAGCGGTGCGGCCGAGGATCACGCGCTCGGTGAACGAACCATCGCTGTTCTGCTCAAACCAGGAAAGTCCGTAGCCGTGTGCCTTGATGCTCGTGATGATGTCGGCGCGTCCGTCGCCATTCACGTCGAGCGCGTACATCTGCGCGCCGCCCTCGCCGAAGTTTGCAGCGTGCAGCACCCATGGCGCTTCGGAGTCCAACTTCACGGGCTGCTCATACCAACCGCCACTCGTCAGGATGTCGATGCGTCCGTCGCCGTTCACATCGCCGGCGCCGTATCCATGCGTGTACTTATGAATCGCGCGGTCGCTCTCGGGCGACTTCGCGCTGATGGCGCGAAAGCGCGCTTTCGCAAGCGGATTCGACCAGTCGATTTCCGCGAAGCCAAACTGTCCGCCCGTGAACGCGAGCAATTCGGGTTTGCCATCGCCCGTCACGTCGACAAGATCCGGCGATTCGCCGTCGGCGACATCGAAGATCGCATGACGCTTCCATTCCGCATCGACGCGCGGTGCCGCGGCCGTCGCACCCGGATTCACGAACACCGACGCATCGCTTCCGGGCCACGAGTACACGAGGATGTCGGGCCAGCCATCCGCATTGAAATCATGCGCGAACTGCTCGAAGTAATCGGAGTATCCAGTATCCGCGCGATACGGTTCGCGCGGCGTGCCGTCGGTATTCATGCGCGGTGGCGCGAAGGCGACGGGCGTGGCGAAATCAGGGCCGAACCAGATGAAGCGTCCCGAGGAGACATCGCGGTGCCCATCGCGATCGAAGTCGGCGACGCAGCAACCCTCGGCGACGAAGTCCTTCGAGAGCGTCTTCTTCACAAAGGTGGGCGGTTGCTGCGTAGCGCAGATCGCCATGAGCGCAAATGCGAGCGTGTTCATGTCGTCAGGTTCTCCCCCAAATTGATCCGCAGCACGAGCACGGCTCGTAGAGCGTCGTCGCTGGCACGCGCACAAGTTGCGTCGTGCACGTTGGGCACACTTCCTTTGCGAGCGCCTCTTTGACGGACTTCTGCACGCGAC
>JBEIJG010000487.1:0-2515 GCA_040380385.1 Phycisphaeraceae bacterium
ACCATTCGATAGCGAATGAACAAACACGACCGTAGTCGAAGTAGTCTCCGGTTGGCTTCGCGTCATTCCAGCATCTCTTGCGATCGATGTAGTGCAGGGAGTTCTCCGCTGACCCGCCGCCCCCGTTGTCAGCATGGCCGCCACAGCCCACGAGTCCCGTTCCGTTGTTCCACGAAGTAGGAGGTCGGTAATCCCACGCTTCATCCGTGACCCATGTCCAGCCTCCAGCAGGCTCGGTTGAAGCGTCAAGTTGCGATCCGCCAAGCCAGGGGCCGAGTAAGCCCGGACCTGACCACGCTGCGTCCACTTGGTTCGCTCTCTGAAAGACAAACTCGTCCTCGGGGGTGCTGTGGATTGTTGCCAGATGTCCTCCCATGGCGGTCGCGCGTGTCTTCGCAGCGGCCCATGAGAGTCCATCGGACTCGAGAACGATCGCATACCAATGCCCATTCCCGCCATCCTCGACGCGCCATTGGACGGCGTCCTGCGCCGCGGCTCCAGCACCAACGGACAACGCCGCGGCGGCGGCCACGGCGAACGACTTCGGGTTCTTGCGCATCACACTCTCCTCTGAACGGGCTTCGAAGTGCCCCGGCGGAACGGAAGCCGGAGCGGCGAGAGAGCCCGAGCGAAACCCCGCATGGAGGAGAGCGGCAACGAGAAATGCGAAAATGGCCAAACTGACGAGGGCGGAGTGGCGGGCGGATCGGCGGGCGCCAATCCCTGCCGCTTGCGTAGAACTGGCCAATGACTGAGCCGACTCGCTCCCTGTCGCTCTGTCCTCAACGTTCGGTCGAAGGTTCAGTGAGAGGTGGGGTTCCAGGTTGAGGTCGAGCGCCAGCAGCCCGGCCACGCGCGACGCGGATGGCGCGGAAAGCACTGCTTCATGTGGAAACGCGACATCGGGTATCGCACGACCGAGAGAACTGGTCGAGGTGCGCGGTCTCATCGCATGCGCGTGAACTGATCGAGTGCGTCTTGCAGTGCGTCGAGCATCGCGTATGAACTCCATCCATTGATCACGCAGGAAAGTGCGAGCAGAATCCACGTCGCGATCATCCAATTTCGCACAAGCGTCGCGGCCCTCTCGCCGCCAGCGCGGTCGCCCGCTTCGAAGCGCGCGTTCGCGATGAACGCATAGATCAGCGGCACGAGACCGATCGGGAGGCAGCAAAGACAGAAACTGAGCGTGGTCGCAACGATCGGCGCGGCGATGCCGACGCGCGTCGCGATCGGTTCAGTCGCGATCGGCGGCGTCGTCAGTGGTGATGTGTTGGGTGCCGCCACCGATGCCGCACCGTCGCGCATGCCGAACAAAACCACCGACGCCGCGCGCCACTCTGTTGTCCCTTCGACGCAGAGCAGCGTGCTCGCATCGATTTCGCCGCGCGCAACCGCTGCATCGATTTCCGCGCGGGTAAACGGCCCAGTCACTTCGCCGTCGCGCGGTGAGCGGTAGTACCGCCGCGCATCAGACGCGGATGAATCGTGCGGCGAATCGGCCATACGCGGACTGTACCGCGCGGCTCTGGTGACGATGCCAAGCAAGGCCAACCACAATCGGCGATCGGGTAGCCTTCTTGCGTGAGCGACTGGCGCGACCTTTCGATCTGGCAAGAACTCGCGCGCCCCGAGCGGGCGACGTTCATCGCGTTGGCGGAGTCGGTCGATCCGCGCGAGGCATCGCAGGTCGCGAAGCTTCGACGCGCCGTGGGTGAACCTCCGCGTGGGGGTGAGGCGCCGCGTGGGGGTGACGGCGAGGCGAAGTTCGCCGCCGCGCTCGCCTCCGCCGCGCTCGAGCTTGTCGAAGGTCGCCGTCGCGCGGCACGGAAGTTCGGGCCTGAAGTCGCGACGCGCCTTTGGTGCGATCTCGCAGGTGTCGAGCAAGCTTCGGGCATGGCAGTCGCGCGTTGGAAGGCGCGGCGAATGGTCGAGAGTCTTGGGCCGAGCGCCGCGATCTTCGACATCTGCTCTGGGATCGGCGGCGACGCCATGGCACTCGCCGAAGCGGGGCTTTCGGTTGAGGCGATTGATCTCGACCCGCGGCGTGCGTGGATGACCGCGCACAACGCACGATGCGCAACGCGCGTGACGGACGCCGAAGCGATCGACCTCACAGGTGTCGCGCTCCACGCCGACCCTGCGCGGCGCGATGAATCGGCGGGTCGTCGCTCGTGGAATCTCGACGATCACCAACCGGGCCGCGCGTGGATCGAGCGCGCGCTGACACTTGCGCGCGCGGCGGCGATCAAGTTCTCGCCGGGTGTTGATCGTGCGGTGTTTGGGTCTCTCAACCGCGGCCTTGCGTGGGAGTGGATCGCGGAAGGCGATCGACTTGTGCAAGCGGTCGCGTGGGCTGGTGCCTTCGCGCGCACCGACGGCGAGGCGGGGCGCACGCGCGCGACGCTTCTTGCCGACGTGAGCCACACCATCGCAGGGATTCCCGACAACGCGCGAGAGGATCGCTTACGCGTTGTGGATGCGATCACGCACGGGACGTTCATCTCTGAACCGA
>JBEIJG010000488.1:0-2499 GCA_040380385.1 Phycisphaeraceae bacterium
CGCGGGAAACCTGCGGAAAATCGTGTTGGCACGTACGCGGCGATATGCGGCGAGTGGGCCGCTTGATCCGGTGGCGGTGCTCGCGCGGCTTGCGTCGCGTGAATTGCGCGGGTTTCGCTTCATGGTGGAAGTGGGCGAGGGACGCGCGTTTCTCGGCGTGACGCCGGAGCGACTCGTGTCGCGTTCAGGCCGTGTCGCACGGAGTGAAGCTGTGGCGGGGACACGCCCGCGCGGTGTTGACGCGGTGGCCGATCGCTTGCTCGGCGAGTCACTGCTTGCGAGTCAAAAGGATCGTCGCGAGCACGAGTTCGTGGTCGAGCGTGTGCGCGAAGCGCTGACATCCTGCTCGACGAGTTTGCGCATCGATACCGAGCCGCGTTTGCTGCGCCTCGCCTACGTGCAGCATCTCGCGACACGCGTGCAAGCCGAACTGCGCGCTGGAACAAGTGATGCAGATTTGGTGCGACTCTTGCATCCGACGCCCGCAGTCGCAGGCGCGCCGATCGGGCCTGCGATCGAAGCGTTGCGCGCGTTTGAGCCGTTCGACCGCGGGCTCTACGCGGGGCCGGTTGGCGTTGTGTCGCGCGATGGCGCTGAGATTGCCGTTGCCATTCGTTCCGCGCGGATTGATGGCGACGCGCTCGTCGCATTTGCTGGTGCTGGAATCGTCGAGGGTTCAGATCCAGCGGAAGAATGGCGCGAAACCGGCCACAAACTGCTTGCGTTCGAGCGACTCGCGACCTGATACCTTCTCGCAATGCGCGATGCGCCCAACATCAACATGGCGTGGACGATGCTCGCCGCCGAGGAGTGCGCGCGGCTCGGAGTGCGGCACGCTGTGATCTCACCCGGCTCACGCAGCGCGCCGCTCGCGGTGGCGTTCGCGCGGCATCCGTCGATACAAACGCATGTCGCGCATGATGAGCGCGGCGGTGCATTCATGGCGCTTGGCATCGCGAAGGCTTCGGGACTTCCCGCGGTGCACGTGATGACGAGTGGCACCGCGGTGGCGAATGTGCTGCCTGCCATGGTCGAAGCGCGCATGACGCGCACGCCGCTCTTGATCTTTGCGGCGGATCGTCCGCCAGAACTGCGTGATTGCGGCGCGAATCAAGCGATTCCTCAAGCGCAACTCCTCGCGGGTGCTTCACGTTGGTCGGTCGACCTGCCGTGTCCAACCAGCGAGATTCCCGCAGAATTCGTGTTGTCCACGATCGATGAAGCGTTTGCGCGTGCCTGCGGTTTCGCAGGAGCGCAAGGCGGCGGAGTGCACGTGAATTGGCAGTTCCGCGAACCACTCGCGCCCGACGTGCGCGCGTGGGACCAGAACTGGCTCGCTTCGATTGCGCGATGGTCCCGTTCGAAAGAGCCATGGCGCCACGCGATGCCTTCGGTCGCAGCGGAAGTTGAGATTGACTCAGCGATTGTGGTGGCGGGCTGCGTGCGGGGATCGACGGCGCGGAGTCTTTCGCGTTGGAAGGGGACGCTCCTCGCGGACGTCACGAGCGGGCTTGCCGATGCTGGAACTGCGGGCGCGGATCTCGTATTGCGCGCGGCGTTCGACGGTGGCACGATTGAAAAACGCGCGGCAAACGAGGCGTTGCGGCGAGCGTTACAGGTCGATGCGATCGCGGTTGTTGGCGATCCTGTTGTTTCGAAGCGTCTCAACGCATGGATTGCAGCGCAACCGAGTGGTGTGACGATCTTCGGCGCAGGCGATCCGCGCGTTGATCCGGCGCATCGCGCCGACGCGGTGTACGCAGGGCCTGCGACGCTTTGTGCGGCGCGCGGGCTGAAACCGCACGCAGGTTGGAAGCGCGCACTTTCGGTTTCAACGCGCGCGAGCGCGCATGCACTCGATGCGGAGCGTGCTCTCTGCGAACCGACGGCGATGGCAAGTGTCGGGAAGAGTGTTGAGGCGAGCACGGCTCACAGTCACGGCACGGTGTTCTACGGCTCATCGATGCCGATTCGCGATGCAGACTTTCTCGCGATCGCGCCGCCAAAAGGTTGGCACGCATCGGCAAATCGCGGGGCCAGCGGAATCGACGGCCTTGTCGCGACCGCAGTCGGTCATGCGCATGCAACGCGCGAACCGGTGATCGCATTCGTTGGTGATGTGAGTGCGCTCCACGATGTTGGCAGTTTGCAACTCGCTGCACTCGTCGAGACACCGCTGGTCATCGTGGTACTCAACAACGACGGCGGTGGAATCTTCCGCTATCTGCCGATCGCAAAGCACGATGACGTGTTCGAGGCATGCTTCACCACGCCGCACGGATTGGTGTTTGCGGACATCGCGCGTTCATTCGGGCTCGCGGTGGAAGCGCCGAAGACACGCGCGAATCTTGAGAAGGTGGTTGCACGCGCGTTGAAGCGGAGCGGCGCCACGGTGATCGAAGTCACATGCACGCGTGAAGCGAGCGAGCAATGCCGCGTGCGCGTCGCGCACGCAGCCATCGACGCGTTGGCGCGGGAATTCCGCTGATGTCGCGCGTC
>JBEIJG010000489.1:0-2488 GCA_040380385.1 Phycisphaeraceae bacterium
CCGCCGAAGGTGAAGTCTGTTGGGCGGGCATGCACTCGTGGAAGGCGATGGTCTCGCTTCTCGAAGCGGTCGACATGCCAGGAACCGTTGGTTTCCAAGCCGATCTCGCGCACACGTACCTCTACATGCTTGGCGTGAACGCGCCAAAGACCGCACTCTTGAAGACAAGCAAGGGCGGCAAGTACTCGCAGAAGGACTTTGACAAGTCCTACGCCAAACTCACCGACGCGCTGCGTCCGTGGACGATCGACTTCCATGTCGCGCAGAACGACGGCACCGTGCACGGCACCGGCTCGCACGACAAGACGGGTCGTCACTGCCCCGCCGATGATCCAAATGGCAAGCTCGACATTGCTGCCTGCTCGAAGCGTTGGCTTGAAGGGGCAGCGGGCCGCGGTATCAAGCACATTTGTTGGGACGGCTGCATGTTCCCGAATGCCGTACTTGAGAAGCAAGAGACTTGGAACACGGTGTTGCGCGCGATGATTTCGGTGAAGAACGCGATCGCCTGAATGGCGGAGGAACTACGCATGGCTAGCAAGAGCACGAAGACCGTGAAGACCACGAAGACCGTGAACAGCGCGAAGACCACGAAGACTGCGAAGTCGGTGGCTGCGGCCGCTTCCTCCTCCGCCGCGACGATCTCGACCACTGAGCCTGCACCGGCAGCCGCGCGCGAACTTCGCATCGGCCTCATCGGCTACGGCTTCATGGGCCGCGCGCACGCAAACGCCATTCGCCAAGTGCCGCACTTCTTCAAGACGTCTCGGAAGCCCGTGCTGCAAGCCGTGTGCGGCCGCGACGAGGCGAAGGTGCGCGAGTTTGCCGCCGCGTGGGACGCGCGTTCGATCGAAACCGATTGGAAGAAGCTCGTCGCGCGCGACGACATTGATGCGGTCGACATCTGCACGCCCAACGACTCGCACATGGAGATCGCGCTTGCGTGCATCAAGCACGGCAAGATGATCCTCTGCGAGAAGCCGCTCGCGCTCGACGGGAAGCAGGGCGAGAAGATGGTTGCGGCCGTCGAGAAGGCGAAGTTGCCGAATCTCGTTTGGTACAACTATCGCTTCCTCCCCGCGGTCACACTTGCGAAAAACATCGTCGACGCCGGTGAACTCGGGCAAGTCTTCCACTACCGCGCGAACTTCCTGCAAGATTGGACGATCTCTGCGGATCTTCCGCAGGGCGGCACCGGCCTCTGGCGCCTCGACGCGAAGGTCGCGGGCTCGGGCGTGACCGGCGACCTCCTCGCCCACTGCATCGACACGGCGCGCTGGATCAACGGCGACATCGTCGCGGTCAGCGCGATGACCGAGACCTTCATCAAGGAGCGCGTCCATACCGCGACGGGCAAGAAGCAGCCCGTGAAGATCGACGACGCGTGCGCGTTCCTCGCGCGCTTCGAGAACGGCTCGATGGCGGTGTTCGAGTCGACCCGCTACGCGCGCGGCCACAAGGCGCTCTACACCTTCGAGATCAACGGCGAGAAGAAGAGCCTCGCGTGGGATCTCCACGACCTCAACCGGCTCTCGTACTTCGACCACGGCGTGCCGGGCGACCGCCGCGGCTGGTCGAGCATCCACTGCACCGATGGCGATCATCCGTACGCGGGCAAGTGGTGGGTGCCGGGCCTCTGCCTCGGCTACGAGCACTCGTTCGCGCACGGGCTGTACGAGTTCCTCACCAGCCTCGACGCACCGAAGTCGGAGAAGCGCTTCCCCGACTTCCGCCATGCGCTTGGCACGCAGTATGTGTGCGACGCCGTGCTCGAGGCCGCGCGCACGGGCAAGTGGACGAAGGTGAAGAGGGCGTGAGGGTGAAGCGGGCGTGAGCCGCGGAGCGAGAGGCGACCGGAACTCGCTGGATCGGTGGCCAAATGCGGGGTGGGAGGAATCCTCGCCCGCGCGCATCGGATTCTTCGCTATGTTTCCGCATTCCATCGTTCCCGCATCCGCGGGACGATCCAAACCCGGAGACCCCATGCAGACTCTCGCCCGCGGCATCCTCTCGCTCTCGCTCGTCGCCACCGCTCTCGTTTCAACGCTCACGCTGACCGCGTGCAACACCACGCCGCAGACGGCCGAGGACCGCGCGGCGCTGACCAGCCGTACCGCGTCGTTTGTCGGCAATGCCAAGAGCCTCGACCCGTCGCTCTCGAAGTTCTTCGACAACTGCGTCGGCTACGCGGCGATTCCGTCGATCGCGAAGGGCGGCTTCATCGTCGGCGGCGCGTACGGCAAGGGCGAGGTGTTCGACAAGTCCGGCACGCGCGTCGGTTTCTGCGACGTGAGCCAGGGCTCGATCGGCGCGCAGATCGGCGCACAGACCTTCGGCGAGATTATCTTCTTCGAAACGAAGGAAGCGATGACGGCGTTCAAGGGCGGCAAGTTCGCGCTGGCGGCGCAGGCCTCCGCCGTCGCCCTCCAGGCGGGTGCGGGAGCTGCGGCGAAGTACCAGGGCGGCGTGGCGATCTTCGTGATGAACC
>JBEIJG010000490.1:0-2485 GCA_040380385.1 Phycisphaeraceae bacterium
GGATCTGGTTCGATGTAGAACAAGTGCAGTGCCAAGCGAATGTCTTCAGGCAACGTGTCGATCGCTCGGCCAAGTCGCCGAAGCGCTTCTTGTTTTTCCAGCGGCGTTGTTGGTGCCGCGCCTGATTGCCGATCCAACATCGAGTGTGTGACGTGCGGTGGCATACGAGTGGCTCCTTCGCGCGCAACGCCGTGCGAACTTTCGCGTGAGGCATCGAGCGCATAGCCGATGTCGCGACGTTCCCGCACGCGCGACGATCGACGTTCTTTGCAGACGAGCCGCGCGATCGCATAGAGCCACGAACGGAAGCCCGTGCAGTCAGTCAAGCGATCTCGCATGCGGAACGCACGCAGGAAAGTCTCCTGCACGGCGTCCTCTGCGTCGGCCTGCGCGCGCGCGCCGATCTCCGTGCGGCAAAGCGCAAAGATCAACGCGGCGTGTCGGTCATAGAGCCGCTTGCCTGCCTCTCGGTCTCCCGCGTCCAGTGCCGCGAGATCAGAGCAGTCGTCATGCATGTTCTGTCCTCCCGGAGGAAGTCCGGGTGGCGCGCCGATGGAGTCCATGCAGGGGTTGTCTCAAAATTTGATGGAGAATTGGCGCGGAAGCCTGCCGGAACATCTGTATCCGTCGGGTTTCCCCCGAACATGCGCGCGCATCTTGCGCATATCTCGCGACCATGATCGAAGGAACTCGAATGCGCGATCACTTCCCGACGACCCACGCAACTTGGCTTTCGGAGCGCGTCGGCGTTGCGAATGACGAAGTCGCGCGGCATGTGATGGAGCGCTACTTCGAGCCGTTGCGCGCCTATGTGAAGGGCTCAAGCCTGCGGAACTTCGGTGATTCGGCCGATCTCGTGAACGACTTCTTCGCAGCGCGGCTCGGTGACGCGACCTATCTCGAGCGTTGGCTCGCAAGTGGGCTTCCACTGCGACGCTGGCTTCTGAATGGGCTGCTGCTTCATGTCCGCAACCGCGCGATCGCAGAGTCGCGTCGGCGTGCGCGTGGCGATGCTGGCATCGGTGGTGAGTTGGGTGGTGCGCCTGGCGATGTCGAGGCATCGACCGAACCGGCCGCGCTTGCCGCGCTTGAGCGTGCATGGGCCATTGCGCTTGTGACGGAAGCGCACGACCGTGTTCGCACGGGGCTTCTCGCTGAGCATCGCGAGAACTGGTGGGAGTGCTTCCGCCTGCATGTCTTGCATGGCTTGCCCTATGCGGATGCATGTCCGATCGCGGGTGTCGCGACGGCAAACGGCGCAAACATCGTGCGCACGGTGAGCAAGCGGCTGGCGGCGATGTTGGCAGAATTGCTCTCGCGCGAGGGTGTGGCTGACGCAGAGATCGACGCCGAACTTGAAGTGATCCAGCGGCTCGTGCGCGGTGGTGATGCGTGAGGCGCACGAGTGCGAAATCGATGGACAGCCCACCCGATTTGGCGCGTTCGGTCGCGTTTGCGCGTGAGGCGCGTGAGGCGCGTGACGAGAAGCGATGTGAGGCGCGTGAAACACGCGCCGTACGGCTTTCAGGTACCTCGGCGCGTTTCGTCGCGGTTCTCGGGCTTTTCGTTCTCGCGTCCGCGGCAATTGCTGGATTTTCCGCCGTTCGCGTACACGCCGATCCACGCTTCGCATCTCTCGGCGCTGCGGCGGATGTCCCGGCCGCACGGATACGAGAGGTGGATGTGATGCGGAAGTCGAGTCTCGCGGTGGTCGGCGCAGTGATGGTCGCAACGGGAGCAAGCGCTGGTGGCAAGGGTGATGGCGTGCCGCCGGGTTACATCGAGATTGGAAACAGCGAGACGCAGTTCAGCGGCGTGCAAGGCCAAGACGGTTGGACGTACTTGTTCGACCAAGGACCAAACACACAAGCCCAGTTGATGCCTCACTTCGTTTCGGGCAATGCACTTGGAGAAGTCCAACCGATTTGGTGCACCGCGCCGTCCTTCGGAAACTCAGGGAGCTTCTGTGGAATCGGGCGACTGTACAGTGGCACGAATACCCCGGGTGCGTGCTCGTCCCCGCAGGGGGGCTACAGACGCTCGATCAGACAGTGGAGGGCGCCATCGCCAATTTCTGGGCAAGTTCTGCTCTCGGGAAACGCTGTTCCTTGCTCATCTCAATTGAGCGGACTGATCGAGTTGCAAGTGAACGGAACGTCTGTTTACTCGGTCATCTTCACCGGCAGTTTGCAACAACCGGTTGAGTTCACGCTCGATGTCGCATCGCTTGAATCCGTACGGTTGATTGTTGACCCGAACGACGGCAGTTGTCACTGTGACAGCACGATGCTCCGCGTCCAGATCTTCGCAGCAGCCTGCCCCGGCGATGTCATCGCGAACGGCGTCATCGACGGCGCGGACCTCGCGGCGTTGCTGTCGGTGTGGGGGACCGACGGCGGCATTTATCCGCGCGCAGATACAAACGCTGACGGCGACGTGAACGCCGCGGATCTCGCCGCGGTGCTCTCCGGCTGGGGCGCGTGCC